>NZ_RZQG01000003.1:0-39758 GCF_003998635.1 Mesorhizobium sp. M7D.F.Ca.US.004.03.1.1 | reverse complement strand
GGATGCCTCCCTGCGGAAGATTTCTTTCACGTTCTAGTTCCGAAACCGCATTCGCGATCTCTATAACCCACTCTGCCGAATCCGTCTTCGGAAGAACCAGTGCGTCAACACCCGCCATCACGGCTGCATCGAGATCGGCCGCCAAGGCGCGCAGACCATGATTCACGCGGACCAAAACAGATGCGCCTTTCCGGCCCACCTCTGCCACGCATTCAGGAAGCTGCTGCCGTGACTCTCCTTTCCGATCCTGGGGCACGGAATCCTCCAGGTCGAGAATGACGCCATCTGCGCCCCGCTCATGGGCCGTCTCTACAAAGCGCGGAACGTGAACAGGAACGAAGAGCAGGGATCTCCAGCGCGGTACAGACATCGCGCCTTCAACGGCCGCAAAGGTGTCCTTGATCATGGAGACGCCTTTGCGGCCGATTTTAGCGCGGGCGCTGCCAGTGAGCTTTCTAGGCGGCCGGTGCGCTGAAATGATCCGAGGTACACAGGCATTTTGTAAACCGCGAGCAGTCTCACCTTACTGAAACGCGCGCTCACGCTGACGCGGCTCTTTCGCGCAAAAGCGCCCGCACCTCCTCGCGGACAGCCTCGGTATGAGAGCCAAGAGCCGGGACTGGGCGAAGCGAGGGGAGCTCCGAGTTGAAAATCGCCGCCGGCGCTATCGTCTCGACGGCTCCATCGGGTGTTCCAACCTGCACCCTGCGAATGTGTGGATGCTTTGAAACATCCACCACTTCGTTCAGTCGGCCATATGCCAGGCCGGCCGCCTCGAGCTCCTGCATCGCATCGTGGCAGGATAGTTCAAAAAACCGCTGTTCAATGATCTCATCAAGTTGCGCACGATGAGCGAGGCGCTCCATATTGTCAGCAAAACCAGGTGCGCGTGTGAGCCCGGACTGCTTCAGGAATTTCTCGCAGAAATTCACCCATTCGCGGTCATTCTGAACCGAAAAGATGACCTCTTTGCCGTCGGCACAGCGATAGGCACCATACGGCGCGAGCGACGGGTGTTTCACGCCTGCGCGTACCGTCTGGTAGCCGCTGTAATCATTTTGCAAAACCGGCACGTTCATCCAGTCGGCGACGGCATCAAACAGTGACACCTGGATGCTGGTCCCTTCGCCGGTGACCTCGCGGTGGTACAGTGCCTGAAGAATGGCGCTGTGCGCTGTCATGCCCGCCGAGATATCGCAAACCGAGACCCCTACACGCGCAGGCCCCTGTTGGTTGCCGGTGATAGCGCATAGACCTGTTTCGGCCTGGACGATCAGATCGTAGGCCTTCAAATGGGAATACGGCCCTGACTCCCCGAAACCAGAAATGTCGCAGGTGATCAGCCGCGGATATCGTCGACGCAGATCAGCGGACGCGAACCCCAGTTTTTCTATGCTGCCCGGCTTTAGATTCTGGATGAAGACATCAGCACTGGCAATGAGCGTGTCGAGGACGGCGCGATCCGCCTCCAACCTCAGGTCTAGACAGACCGACTCCTTACCCCGGTTGAGCCAGACGAAGTACGCGCTCTGCCCCCGCACCAGCTTGTCGTAGTTTCGGGCAAAGTCCCCTTCGGGCCTTTCGACCTTGATCACCCGGGCGCCTGCGTCAGCAAGGCGAGACGATGCGTAGGGAGCTGCAACGGCCTGTTCGACCGCCACAACCGTGATGTCCTTGAGACTGTTTAGCATCAGGGCGCTTCCTACGCGGCTTTCAGGTTTTGTGCCCGACGCCGATCAAGCATGGCGAGCAACCGATTTTGTTCGTTGCCTACAATGGAAAGACCTTCGTCGATGCCCATGCCAGGCTTCGCGAGCATCATGTCCGCCTGTGTTGCCACCGAAATGTGAACCGTCGCTCGCGCGGAGAGATCCGTCTCGCTGCAGCTGCCTCCCACATAGGCGTCCACGTTGTTCTCTTTGCACAGAAGCACCGCACGGGCGCTGTCGGCGATCGAGCCCACGTCCGGCGTCTTGATCTGCACGAGATGGGTCGCCTTAGCCTCCGCAAACAGACGCACATCCTCTAAGGTGTTGCAGCGTTCATCGACAACGATGCGCGCACGTGACGCGCGCGCATTCAGAATGCCGACGATCTGCCCGTAATTTTCGACCTGCGCCGGCGTAGACCCGAAGTCGGCTGGCGATTCGATATTCACCGTGAACTCCGGAACCGCGTCAGCAACCTTACTGATGAAGTCGGCGATGCGCTGGACGTCGAGCCCGATCTCCATACCGATCCAGCCGTACACATCGAAATGCAGCACCGGAGAATAGTCTGGTTGGCCGATTTGCTTGACGCGGTGCGCCACCCATTTGACGAAATCCAGAAAGGTTTCTCCCCCAACGCCGAATTTGCTACGCGAGTTGATGAGGCCATGCGGGATCACATCCACCCCCTTCAGGATCATTTTATCGACATTGATTTCGCGCGCATCACCGCTCTGGCAATAAATTGGGACACGACGATGCGGCATGGATAGGCAAAATTCCGAACAAACCACCTCCGCCATGGTACGACGCGCAGCATGGGCAGCAGCGCTTAAAAGGGCTTGGCTGACCCCATATTCGATGCATAGTGGGAGTCGTTTCCCAGTATGGAGATCGAAGACACTGGAGCAGGCTGTCAAAAAGCTGGACGCATCAATGTTTAAGAGCCGCGGGACAACAACACGTGACGTGAGATCCATGATGGCTCCGACGTCAAACAGGGGGTCACGCCCGCCAGCCCCTGAGTATTGCACTCCCATCATATCGCCCCAGGCGACCATATCGTCTTCCAGGACAAGCCCGACGCTTAAGCAAGCTGCCGGAACACGGATATCACGGAAGCCGGGCGTCAATGGCTCGCCGACGTAAACAAAACCGTCCTGGCCAACCCCTGCCCTAATGGCAGCTTGATCGTCATAAAAGAAGGCGCCGTTGCCGGGCGTGAGAATGACGTCTTTGATCTGCACTGAATTATACTCGAGTTTGGCCAAGCTATGAGCTGCGGCCGGATTTGCGCGCTCTGTCCTAAGTTATGCCCCGTTCGGAATCGGTTTTGCCAATATAAAGCCCCGAACGTGCCCATCTCGTTTTAAGATACGATAAAGTTGTTTTACGGGCGTCAGCGGGGACGGCACCGTCCGCCTCCCCTCTTGGTCGCGGTGCGCCGGATCGTCGCCCCTGCTTCCATAACAGAAGCTAGGCGATCAATCCGTCCGGCCAGCTCCCATCTCGGACCGCCACTTTCAACCATGGTTAGTATAAACCAAGCGATCAAGGATCAAGCAATCTTTTTGGCATGATTTTGGAAGACAGGATCAGCCGCTGATCGATCCGAGGAGCTGGCCTATAAGCTCCAGTCGAGGCCAGTGCCTTCATACCGGAGTTACTACAGCTGGCCAAGGCGCGGCTAATCTGTACCTCTAGTTATGCAGCGGCCGCGCAAGGATGGCTACCCCTTCATTGCGGTCGACATGCGCGCCCGATCCTATGGCTAGGACGATTGATGGCCCAGGCGCTCGGATGTCAATGGACGGAGCGGAAACAGAATCCATAGAGTGTAGGATACCTATAAGATCTCCCGACCTCACTTCATCCAACACAGAGCAGCGAGGTTCGAAGATACCCTGCGCGGGCGATTTCAACTCGTCTGATATCAGCGTCTCAAGGGTCTGACTGGACCTTTTGTTACGGAAAGACACGTCCTCGACTTTTCCTTCGACGAGTCCAAGCATAACGAGCGCGTTGCGAACTCCAGCTTCATAAATCGCTAGAGCTTCTGCGCTAACCGTACCACCGCCGAATTCCGCGCAAACGAATACCTTCCCTAGGCTATGTGCCCAACTGTCGAACATCCCAGCCGTGTCGTCATGTTGCCAGAGCAATGTTACGGGCAGCTTAAATGCCGCTGCCATTGCGAGCGTCTTAGCCATGAGATCCGCATCAGCAATTGGATGCGTGATGACCGCCGGGGGAAAATCCCACGTTGGGCCGAAGCTGTGCAGATCGAAAACGATGTCGGCATTTGGCAACAATACGCGTGAAACCGCATCCGCGATTCGTTCCGTAACAGACCCGTCGGCACGGCCCGGAAACACGCGGTTCAGATTCAAACCATCAAGCGGAGTATTGCGGCTCCATGCTTGAACTGCCAATGGATTAAGCACTGGCAGCACGATGATCCTACCACTGGTTTGCGCTTGTGGCAGCCACTCGATAAGCCGCCGCGCGACTAATGGCCCCTCCATTTCATTGCCATGATTCCCACCGGTGATAAGAAGGCGCGGTCCATCGCCCTTATTAAGACTAAAAACCGGAAGCGAGAACTCTTCATGGTCGGCGCCTCCCGGCACAACGAGGTGTCCTCTGCTCACGCCATGCGCATCGAGATCAAACGTAAGATGTGGTGCTTCGTTCATTGCTTAACCTATTGCGGGTGATCTGGCGACTTTGACCGGGCATATGGTCTTGTACACGGCTATTTTTTTCGCCTGGAACTATGCACACGCGGTCACCACTTCGCCAATATAATGTCCGAGACGGCACCATCGCGTTTTCAGATGACCAGGGCTCGCTCTGCTGACCTGTCCCTTGGTTCGTCACCTTGATCCCGGTGCACTAAGGGAGGAGGAAGGTCAAAGTCGCGGTGGGTAGCCGATTTCAGAAATCGCGCGATCAGCCGGTTGACGTTGGCTAGCTGTTCGTTGTTCAGACGGGCGAAGGATCTGTGCGATCCGGTCAGCGCCGTTGACCTCGAATTCCATCCTGGCGCGCAGCAAGAGGATCGGCAGGTCTGAGCTTGCTGGCGAGCAAGGCCGGCCGATCCCAGACATAGTCCGAATCCTTGATCCGCATGTGCCAGATGATAATTGCAAGAGCTTTACTGGTTTCCGTTTTGGACCAGGTGGCCATTTTATCCGCCCGTTGAAGCCCCGAACAGATGCTTGTCGCCAGTCCGTAGGAATAGGTCGGACGCATCATCAGGAAGTGGATCTGCCACGCCAGTTAGGCAGCGGCTTCCTGTAATGTTCGCTGCATGCTCGGTCGAGAACGCCACCAGACGGCATAGAGGACAAGCATCCAGATTAAAGGCAGAAGCATCAAAAGAGAAGCGACTGCAGCAATCGTCGGGTCGATTTGGTGGCGGATATTCTCCAGCATCTTCAAGGGCAACGTCCGCACCGACAGACCGCCGACCAAAGACGTTATGACCGCTTCATCGAATGACTGGAGGAATGCGAACATGGCGCCGCCGATCACTCCCGGCCTGATTAACGGCAGTGTTACGCGAAAAAACGTTTGCAGTGGTCCGGCACGCATACTCTTGGCCGCCTGCTCTAACGTCCGATCGAAGTTGGCCAACGTCGCAGAAACGATCACCACCACAATTCCAACAGCGCCGATACTGTGAGCGAGGGCGATACCACCCTTTGTGCCGATTAGACCAATCTGGATGAGACCCAGATAAGTCGCGATACCGACCACGATAACTGGAAAGGTGATAGGCGTGATTATGATCATTGTCAGCACGCCGCGAAGTCTTGCGCTTATTCGGCTCAATCCGAAAGCAGCAAGTGTTCCCAATAGAGTAGAAATAACAGCTACCTCGACACCAATCTCGACGCTGGTCCAAGCTGCTCCGCTCCAAGATGCATCGCCGAAAAACGAGCGATACCATTGAAGCGACAGGCCCGAAGGCGGAAATTGCAAAAATGCCCCGGAACTGAACGACATGATGACAACGATTATCCCTGGGAATAAAAGAAAGGCCATCACCAAAACGATAAAAACGATCGCGACGACTTTAGGCCATCGCCTTTCCGCCCCAGGCACGTAGCGCCGTCCCGTCCACCGTTTGACACGATAGGGACGCAGAATTTCGCTGAAGTTTCGTTTGATAACAAGAACAATGGGTAGTCGGGACATCGAGCCCTTCGGAGCTCGAGTTTGGCTTTGCTCTTGTTTGCCGGAGAGGTCAAGCCCGACCATGGAAAGCACCACAATGGCAAACCCGAGAAGGATGAAGGACGCAGCGGCAATGCGCGGAATATCGAACGAGCTATTCACCTCGGCCGCAATGAAGGTTGAAAGCATGGCATCGCGCAATCCCCCAAGTGCCGCCGGCGTGATATAGAATCCTAGGCAGAACACAAAAACTAGGAGCGAGCCACTCCGTGCGCCTGGAATGCTAAGGGGGAGAAATACACGCCTGAAAGCGGTGAAAGGTCCCGCTCCCATACTGCGTGCAGCAGCCATCAAGGACCGATCGATCCCCATCATCGCACTAACCAAGGGAAGTATCATCATCGGCAGCATGATGTGGACCATGCCAATATAGACCGCGGTTCGGTTATAGATGAGTTGCAGAGGTCGATCGATCAATCCGACGTCCAGCAAGATGTTGTTGATGACCCCGCGATCCCCAAGAATAACAATCCATGCGTAGGTACGCGCCAGCCCACTGGTCAAATAGGGGATGATCACGAGAGCGATGAGCGTCATGCGCAGAGTCTTGGATGCCGTGACGATCAGATACGCGGTTGGATAGCCTACGATTAAGCAGATGGCAGTTGCGACCAGACTTATTTCTATCGTTTGAAAGAGCACCCGCACATTAGCTGGCTGGGCGAAAAACGCTCCGTAGTATTGGAACGAGAAATCGGGGGCATTGACACTGCTTAGGAAAAGCAAGGTTATAGGGGCACCGAAAACCACAAGCAAAAGCGCGAACGCGGGCGCGGTTAACCCAAGTGGCACCTTGGCCATTCTGCGCAAAAGCTTCATGGATATCCCTTATCAATCGCTTATGGCGAAACGAAGCGAATGTCTGACCGCAGCCACGTGAGGCAAACCTCCTCGCCTGGCTGGAAAACAGGTTGGTCTGCCGCGACATGTTCCCGGACGATGAGAACATTGTTGCCAACGCGAACATGGTATTTTCGCAGAGGGCCGGCAAAAATCATATCGTCGACCGCACCGGCAACATATTGCCGCTGGTCCGTTTGAGCCCACTCCGCAGTCTTCGGAAGTACACTGATGCGCTCTGGCCTTATCATCGCAACGGTGCCGATTTGCGGCGCGTTGCCCCCTCTGGCCAGCAACAAGGCATCCTCGAGAATGTTCGCCTCACCCAGAAATTTAGCGACAAAGCACGATGATGGCCGATCATAGAGGGCCTCTGGTGTATCGATTTGCTCGACACGTCCTGCGCGCATTACAACAATCCGGTCTGACAGAGTAAGCGCCTCCTCCTGGTCATGCGTAACGCACACCGTCGTGATACCGAACTCCTTGTGCAAGCTCTTCATCTCGATCTGCATCTGCTCACGCAGGTTACGGTCGAGTGCGCCAAGCGGTTCATCAAGTAATAGGAAGGGTGGATCGGCAATCAGCGCGCGGGCTAGCGCCACGCGCTGCTGCTGACCGCCACTCAATTGGGATGGCATGCGACCGCCGAATTCCCCTAGATGCACGCGCTCAAGCATACGGGCTACCCGAACCTTCCTCTGATCGGGAGCCATGCCCCGCATTTCGAGAGGGAATTCCAGGTTTCGAGCCACTGTGAGATGCGGGAACAGCGCATAGCTCTGGAACACAATTCCTTGATCGCGCCGGTAGGACGGGACCGAAGCCACTGAATGGCCGGCGATCATAATATCACCCGAACTCGGGGCCTCAAAGCCGGCCAAGAGCATCAGGGTAGTGGTCTTACCCGAGCCGCTCGGGCCGAGAATCGTCAAGAACTCGCCGCGACGCACGGTCAGCGACAGATCCCTGACCGCCGGAACACTCCCGTACATCTTGGTAACACTGCTGAACTGAATTTGTGGCACCGATTGGTTCACATCTGCAGCGTCAACTTCCGAACGGGGGGCGGTATTCATTGCGTGCATGTTCACTGTGGCTCCTCCACCATCGCTGGCGTGCATTAGCAGGCATTTGCCGTACCTTCTGCCGTCGTACCCGATGCCGTGAGCGGAGAGGCTAGTGGGCTACCCCGCTCCCCGTCACATTTTCAGCATCAGTTTCGACTTTAGCCCGGTATGGAGTTACCCCGACCGGACTTTCGCACTTCAACCAACCCTACTGCAGGATCCACTCATTCCACCGCTGGATAAGCATCTCAGTGTTGGAAACACCGCTGGGGCCTACCTCATTGTACCATTTGCCGTTGATGGAAACGCTGCTCTTGATGTAATCTGGGTGGGTAGGGAGCTTGCGCGCAACTTTCTCGGGAAGAAGTTTGAACGCATTGCCGTTGCTTGGTCCCTCAGGAAACAATTGGCAAAATGCTGCCTGACGTTCCGCGCGAGTGGCGAATTCGATAAACTTCTGCGCAGCCTTCGCGTTGGGTGAACCCTTTGGAATGACCCAATAATCCCACTGCAGCTTCGCCTGGTTTCGATTGATCTCCGTCGCGGCGCCCTGATCGATCAACAGTAGAGCTCTTCCGTCATACGATTGAGCGATGTCAACGACCTTATCATGCAACATCTGTTGAATCTCTGATCCGCTGCTCCACCACTTACGGATGTGCGGCTTTATTTTGTCCAAACTGGCAAACACCCGGTCGATATCCATCGGGTAGAGCTTATCGGGAGATACACCGTCCGCTAACAGGGCCTCTTCCCAGGGTCCTTCTGAACCAAACTGGCCGGACACCAAGGTGCGAACGCCGGGAAACTTATCAGCATCCCAGAATTCAGCCCAGTTTGTCGGCCGGGGTTTATCAGCTGGGAATACGTCTGTGCTATATACCATATTATATGAGTAAATCAAATTTGCCACGCCAAACGGTTGCTTGGCAAATTCATAAATTCCGTCTAGCTCTTCTTTCCTGAACAAGGAGTAATCAATTTCTTCAAGAATTCCTTTCTTAGCTGCGACCAAGCCGGACCCTTGCGTAAGCGCCCCGACATCTACCGTGACATTGCCCGATTTTACCATCAACTCGACCTGTCCCATACCCATGTCGTCGGTGATTGGGTTGACCTTGATACCGGTCTCAGCTTCAAATGGCTTAGCGTAAGCCTCAATGTTAGCCTTTCCCCAATCGCCGCCGCCTAGCACTACGTTGATCTGGTTGGGTGTTTGGGCCGCAACGCGGCCCGCAATTGAAGACAGAGCGCCAGCCGCCATGGCGGTCGATGTCGCCTGCAGCAATCGTCGGCGATTTATTTCGTATTTCATGTCGTTACCCTCTTCTTGTGATCTCAGCCTTGATTAGCCAAGGTTGTTTTGCTTGGACAATGTCATGGTGCTAGAGCAGCCTCGGCCAAGTTGACCCAGTATCCAATGCCGTATGGCAGTGCTTCATCGTTAAAGTCGTAGGTTGGATTATGGAGAGCAGCAGTCGATCCATTTCCAAGCAGTATACATGCCCCCGGCCGCGCCTCTAGCATGTACGCGAAGTCCTCTGACCCCAAACTAGGTTTGACTTTGGGGTTCACCGATGAATGGCCGACCAGAGCACGCGCCACCTCTGTTGCCCGACGCGTTTGATCGGGATGATTGACAGTGAGGGGCTCCAGGCGGCGATGCTGAAACTCGACCTTCGCCCCGGAAGCGCGTGCAATATTTTCCGCGCACGCCTCAATCTGTTTTTCAGCGAAGTCGCGCAAAATCGGTGACAGTGTCCTGACTGTTCCGGCAATCTCCGCGCGTTCGGGAATGATGTTGTAAGCTTGTCCGGCGTTCAGCTTTGTGACGGAGATCACCAGGGACTCGGTGGGGTCCGTGTTGCGTGAGACTAGTGTCTGCAAGCCTAAAATGATCTGAGCTGCAACAACGACGGGGTCAATTGTCAGATGGGGAGCGGCCGCGTGACCCCCTCTGCCTTTGACCACAATATCGAACTCGTCGAGCGCGGCAAAAATCGAACCTTCGCAAATGCCGAACGCACCAACCTCCATGCCTGGCCAATTGTGCATGCCAAAGACCTGAGATATCCCGAAACGGTCCATGATCCCCTCCTGGACCATTCTTTGGCCGCCGCGGCCATCTTCCTCGGCAGGTTGGAAGATCAGGGCAACGGACCCTTTGAAGTTCCGGGTCGCGGCGAGGTATTTCGCGGCGCCAAGGAGCATTGCAGTATGCCCGTCGTGACCACACGCGTGCATCTGTCCGGACCTTTTCGACGTCCAAGGTTTGCCTGAAGCTTCGAGTATAGGCAGAGCGTCCATGTCGGCCCGCAACCCGATAGTGGGCCCATCTCCGAGTTGACCTTGGATCAACGCAACCACGCCGGTTTCAGCTATCCTGCACTCGATGTGGTTAATCCCGAAGGAAGCCAGCTTTTCCGCCACAAATGCCGCTGTGTCATTCACCCGATAGTCAAGCTCCGGATTCTCGTGCAGGTACCGGCGCCAAGTCATCGCTTCGATCTCGATCTCCTTGAACCTGTCAACGCCAACCATAGGCACGTTCCCGCATTTGAGTAATTTGGATCAGGCGCCGGTGCGTAATTAATGATCGATGCCACCGGTGTTTTCGTCAAATGCAGTTTGGATATCGTAACCATCTAGAACCGAGATAGCCCCGCGTTCAGGCCTCGGTGTTGGCGCCGGCGACTGCGACCCGATAACAAGCCGTTTGCCCTCAAATGGATAAGCTTCGGCCTTAGAGGACCAGCTGCGAAGTGCTGGCAATCATAAACTCTGGCTCTGCTGGCAACGGCCAATGGCAAAGGTCTGAGTAGGAAGAGCTGTCACCATCGCGACACTCCTCCCCCTCCCACGACCTACTTTCCAGGACTGCATGCGCTTTGCCACTCAATCCGCAAACCGCAGACCCTAGGCGGCGTGGACAAATTCGATGTTAGCAGGGTCGCTTTCCTGCGATCGGGTTGTTAGCATTGGGAATGACACTGGAAGAAGAGAGCGAACGAGCTACGTCGATGCTGATTGGCAAGGTTGTTCGCCGTGTCATGCGCCACCGCGATGGAGAGGTGGTGATCGAGTTTGAGGATGGCAGCCGATTTTTCGCGGATAGCGACAGCCCTCTCGAACTGTCCATCACCTTGGCGGAATAGTATATCCGCCTTACGGAATTTCGGACGTCGATGCGATTGACGTAGCCCAAGAGGATTGATTCAAGGCTGCTTTTTGGAGGCAGGTTTGAGCAGGGGCGATCTCACCGAAGCAGAATGGCGTGTTCTCAAGGGCTTGCTGCCCATCGACCCTGACAAACGCGGCCGAGGTAGACCTCCCAAGCAGAATCGTTCGATCATCAACGGCATTCTCTGGCGGCTCCGCTGCGGCGCTCCATGGCGGGATGTCCCGCCCAAATACGGCAGTTGGAACACCATCTATCGTCGGTTCCGACGCTGGAGCGAGGCCGGGGTCTGGGAGACCGTGGCGGTAATGCTCGCCGAGGTCATGGCGGACAGCGGCCACTACAGCATCGACAGCACCACAGTTCGCGCCCATGTCTCGGCAGCGGGCGGAAAAGGGGGACTCGTGCACCGGACGCCTTCCTTGCGGACAAGGGCTACGATGCCGATACCATTCGCGCCGATCTCGCCGAGCGGAAGATTAAACCCGTCATACCCGGCCGATCAAACCGCCGCGTGAAGATCGAGTATGACCGGGCGCTCTACAAGCAGCGGAACCGAATCGAGCGCATGTTCGGCCACCTCAAAATCAACCGGGCCATTGCCACCCGCTACGATCAATTGGCCAATAGCTTCCTCGGAATGGTCTACCTAGCCACCGCCAGATACTGGCTCAAATTTGTCCACGCCGCCTAGCATCACGCCCGATAAAGTGTTGGCGGGATTTCGCTCAGGAGTTCCGCGCCGCGCTCTGTCACGAGCACGTGTGCGCCGGCACCAAATAGGTAGCCACTTTCGCTGCACAAAATGTTTGGCATGTGCAGGGTCATGCCAGCTCGGAGTGGTTCATTTACATCGGGCTCCAGGCTTAGGTCGCCGCGCTCAGTCCAATTGATGCCAGTTTGGTATCCTGTTCGTTGGCGGAAGACGCCCTTGCGTCCAGATCGCTTCAACACCTCGCCCCCAGCAGCGTGAACGTCCGCCGGCGTAGCACCTGGTCGAATCGAGGAGACAAGGGCCGCAATGACCTCTTCAGCCAAGCCGTGCAAAGATTCGGTTTCGGGATGTTTGCCAAGGACTGCGCATCGAACCATTCCCACTGTATACCCGTGTTTCGAAGCCCCTATCTCCAGAAAGGCAGGTTCGTTGTTGCTGAGAGGATGATGGGTCGCTGGCGCATGGGGCAACTTCACTCGCTCTCCAAACAAAATGGTACCCGGCGCAAGCCCGATATCCCCAGCGGCGTTGCTGGGGTCGTTTGTTACCGCCGCAGCTAGGGCCGCTGCCATTTCGATCTCCGTAATGCCGGGACGAAGCGATTGCTGAAAGGTTCGAATTGCCACGTCAGTGAGTCGAACAGCATCGCGCATACACGCCAACTCAAGTTCTCCTTTCACTGCTGACACTGACGAGACCAGTCGGGTGACGTCAGTAATCTTCAGATCCGGGAGCTGGTCTTGGACTGCGCGCACGTCGGCGGGCGCGAGATTCCAGCAGCCAAGCTCGAAACCGACTCGCTTATTGTCCAGTCCGAGTCGACGCAATACATCGGCGCAGACCCTGCCAAAATCAGGCTGATGTGTATAGGTTTCAATTTCCTCGATGCAGCTATATGAACGTACTGCCTGCTCGTCATATTCTCGGACAACAAATATCGGGACCCGACCCGGCATCAGAATAAGAGGGAAAGGCGCGAAATATCCACCGCTCCCATCGTAGCCGCTGAGATACTTCAAGTGGCCGTGCGCCGTTACTACGATTGCGTCCAAGCCTGCCGTAGCAACCGCATCCAGCACATTGTTTTGCCGGCGCTCATACTCTGATATCGGAAACGGTACACCAGTCAGAGGAATTGCGGAGCGTGTCGTCGCCATATCTCACCTCAATCAGTGTGTCGTGGTTTGGTTGCGCAAAACGCGCGATCGCGTCCATGTTCGAAATTGAACAAAAGCTTCGCCGGCTCATGCGGGGTGACAATCCCCTTTCCTGGCGGCTAGCGTCAAATGCTGTTTTTATATCGGCTGCATCTCGCAGCGAGATGCGCATAGTGCCTTCATCGGCCGCTCAATGCAGGCAACGCTGGTCTCCGACAGCTTTGTTCTCGCCAGAGGATCGCCGACAAAGGCGCCGAGTTGCTCGGCAAGCTCGTCAGCCTCGGCCAGAAGAACCATGCTGACGACCTTGAGCTTGGCAGCGAGTCGGCGCGCCTTCGCATTCTTGCCGGCGAAGCCGCCGACGCCGGGGGAACTGTGCCGGCGCCACGCAACAGCATGTTTGCACTGATGTAAGGCCGCTGCGACACCAGCGACGGCTCTCCGCCGCCACCTCCGCATCTCGCTACCAGATGACACTAATACAAAGACTGCATTTGGCGCATCCGACGTGTAAGAGGATCGTGTCGCGCGAAGTGGTTAAGCTTGGCGGAACCGAATCGGTCGGAGCAATGAGCAAAGCGGCGGGCGCAGATGCGGATGTAGTTTTGCCGAAGACGTTTGCGCCGCTCAGGAATACGACATTTCGCTCAATCTGGTTTAGCCTCTCAAGTCTCTTCCCTTGGCTGGCTGATGCAGACCGTTGCTATCAGCTGGCTAATGGCAACGGTTCCGACCTCCGATCTGATGGTTGCGCTCGAGCAGGCTTCGTCTAACCTGCCCGCTTTCATTTTGTCCATTTTCGCTAGGGGTTCTCGCCGACAACTTCAGCCGTCGAAGAGTCATGTTCGCCGGCCGATGCCTAATGGTAATAGCATCCGCGATGCTACGGCTTCAGTGGTGCTGGGCTTTATCGCCCCGTGGATGATCTTCGGCTTCAGCTTCTTGATCGCAAGTGGTGCCGCGCTCAACGATACCGCCTGGCAGGCTTCTGTTGGCGATATTGTGGACCGACGCGAAGTTCCCGCTGCCGTCACCCTCCTCTCCATTGGCTTCAACACTGCACGGACCGTGGGACCGGCGCTCGCGGCATCATGATTGCGTCGTTCGGACTTATGACGGCTTTCGCTATGTTTACACTCACCTATATGATCCCTTTGGTCACCATATGGCGATGCAAATGGAAGGTTCGCTCCTCACTTCTCCCACGTGAGTCAATGAGGACGGCCATCTATGACAGGCTGCGCTTCACAGCGATGTCATCGGAAATCAAGACGGCGATCGCCCGCGGAACCTTCTTTGGCCTGTCGGGCATCGCCATACTCGCACTGCTGCCATTGGTTGTCCGCGATCAGCTGGGCGAAGGACCGCTCGCCTATGGCACCATCATCGCCGGCTTCGGCACAGGCGCCGTCATGGCTGGCGTCGCCAACAGCCTATTAAGACGGAGCTTGTCAGAAGAGCAACTAATGACGCTGGCATGCGTCGCCTGTGCGGCGTGCTCCCTTTTTCTGGCACTGCCTCTTCCATTGCGAGCGGCGTCCTGTTTCCCCTTCGCGAGGGTCGCGAGGCCGAGCCCGACCCTTTGGAGGAATTCGACGCGCCGGCAGTCGCCCTCAGTCTCAAGCCGAGAAGCGGCCCCATCGTGGTCAAAGTCGAGTACCTCATACTCGTGGAAAATCTAGAAGAATTCCTCGCCATGCGCGGGTGCCGGCATGTACAGAGTCGCGTTGGTGCTCGGCACTGGACTCTCCAGCGCAACCTTCAGGAGCCTGTGCTATGGACGGAGACATTCCGTACGCCGACCTGGACCGACTACCTTCGCCTGAATCATCGCCTTACCGAGGCCGACAAGGAACTGGACGAGAGAATCATCCTCCTCCACAAAGGAAAGCATTCTCCACGAATAACATTGTCAATCGAGCGCCCCACGAGTGCTCCACGCAAGCCTGAGTCATCAACGCCTTTTTTCCCCCGCCATTCAACGAAACGGCCAGCGTGCCACCGCAGGCTGAATGAAGATACATAAGAAGGCACGTCAACTGCTAACCACATCGGGCGGGCAACAAGCATCGCCGCCTTCGGGTATATGACAGACAGAATGTAGCGGACTTGAAAAATGAAAGGCGCTCACCCACCGCCAACATTTCTCGGCTGGTTCCCGGCATTCAAGGTCCTGCGGCTATACGCGAAGGCGGCAAGCCGCGTTGAAGTCGTCGATATTCAGTCGCATCGAAGGACAATGACGTGTTGCCCTGATGCCACTCTCTGCGAGGTTAGCTTGTTTCTCGGATGAGGAGACAGACAATGGTCTGCCCCCTGAAAGGTCCTCCCTGAGGTATGTGTCCATTCTTGAACTCGGCTCGACAATGATAGCGAACCCTGTTGACCGTCGCACTGTCAGTCTCGAATCAAGTGCTCTCCTACAGCAGATGCGATTATCGCCAATGCGTACTGGTAGCGCCCGAAGCGCGCGTTATCGGCAGCCGCCGAGGGCCGTGATGCGGCCGCGATCGAGCCTTGTAGTAACAGACGCGCTCTCCGGTGGTCGGGCCAGCACCTTACCCCTCTTCCCTATGGCCCCAAGGCAGAGCAATTGCCAATGCGGGACATCCCGCTTCTAAGTCTCCTGCAACATTATTGGAGGCCGCGACGGCCCTGCTCGTGACGATCAGGGGTGGTCGCCGCACACCAGCGGGATCATTGCCCCACAAGCGCATCCAGATTCCGGCCGGGCGTTCCGCTGTCAATATCAAAGTCGGCCGGCGGGCGCTAAAGTGTCGATCCTCACCTTGCCGCCAGGTGAGTTCGACCGATATGTTCCTGCTACAATGGTAAGCGGCCTATACTGTCGCATCCTCAACAGTCAGCGGGAGACAGGACGACCCTATGTTCGAGCTCCCTCCGTATGGACTCCTCTGAATATAACAAGGGCTTGTATTCGCCCCGTTGCCAATCGTGATTGAGGTCACGATAATGACTTGAGATCGGAACACCCGACTGACCTGGATTGTTAATAAAGAGACTGTCATCCCATGACCCAACGTCCATGATTATCCGCACTGACGGTCCTTCTGAAACAGAGAATTGGCCGCTTCGGTAACTCGAAAAATTGAGCGTTGAGCTACTTCCGCCGAGGGCTATGGCGCCCAACGACCATTGTTCAGACGTCAGTGCCTGCAGAGGGTGGCGCAAATCAAGCTTATGTATACTGCCCCATGCCCATGAGGCAGAATCGTCGCCAAATCGACATATGCATTCACTCCAGGCAGAAGTTAGGGATTCCATTATGGAATGCTTCAACTTTTCACTAGGCTCTGCCTGTTCGAGCCAAGAGGCTATGGCCGAAGGCTGTAAAGGCACGAGCAGTGCCAACACTTCATCGTCAGCGCTTTCTAAGCGAGCTACTGTCGGGCCAAGGTGTTTGCTAAGCCAAATCTCAAAGAACGCGGCGGCTGGCGAACTCGCATCCAAATGCCGGTCCCAGTTAGAAAATAAGTGCAACGCAGGCATGTTTGCAACCGAACCGAGAAGAGTGTCTAGTTTCGCAAGAATACGAACTGCTATCGGCGAATACACCGAACATTGCAGCGACATGCAGTCCCGCAACGAGATCTTCTCTGATCGTGAGAGAGTTGTATGAAGGGTATCATGTCTGCTGCTGTCAGACCACTCGTAGCCAAAAGCAGGATGCGATCTACTCCATTCCTCCGGAACATTCATTGCGTTGGCAGTGGCGACAAAACCTTTGGCGGGGTTCATCTCGAACGGCCCATCGTCCGGTGACAAATACCCTTCCCATTCGAACCGACCGTCTCCTGGAACCGGAAGCAGGCCGTCCCAATTTCTTCGGACCGGAGCCGCACCTGACGGTTTCCACGCAATTACATTCGACGTGTCCGCATAGATGTGATTAACTGAAGGACAACCCCAGTTTGCTAGACTGGAGGTGTATTCTGAAAATGTCTTAGAGCGCATTACGGCCAAGCTGGCCATGTAAGGTGCCATGCCGGGATCCATCCATACGGTTCTCAGTGCGAAGGCGCGGTCTTTTTCAGCATTTTGGTTTAAAATGGGTCCATGGCGTGTGAACTGAAGCTTTACCTCCTGGTCGGTGTGGGCGCGAACTGGAATTTTCTCGTGTATAGTCTTCACCTGCTCCCAGGCCCCTTTATATAAGTATTTATTTCCCTCACTCTTGGTTTCGTAAACATAAATATCTTCTTGGTCAGCGCCGAAAATAGTCAGACCAAAGGCGGCTGTCCCGTTGTGACCCATGGAGATTCCTGGGATCATAGGCTCTCCAGCGCCAATTACATCGAGCCCGGGCATACTCAGGTGTACAAGATACCTGATGGACGGAAGGACGTGCTTGCGATGCGGGTCTAGAGCAAGGATTGGTCGCTCCGTTGTGGTTTTTGTTGCGGATATGGCCCAGTTGTTTGAGCCCTCTTGGAACACCGTCTGCATGATCTCATCACTCGGTGTTACGCGGGTCCAACGGTCAGCTTCCTGAAGACTTGCTGCAAGTCTTTCCCTCGAGAATGAGACGGGACAGATTGCCAAGCGAAAATCCTGCAGTACTCGATCTGTCATAAAGGCGAGGTCAAGGCCCTCCGCTGGTCGTGGCGCTATCGGAGGTGACAATTCTTGTCTCAACCTGTCGAGGCGGGTACCTCGTTCCACACCTGCCAATGCCATCACCCTGCAGCGCAGAAGCTCCGAAATCGCATTTCGGGTTAGTGAGTGCGTTCGCACGCGAACGACGTCTTCGGGTTTCCAATAGTCGGGAGTGTGACCGAGGAGGCCAAACTCGGGTGGCAAGGCAATCAAACCGTCATGGCAACTGTCTACGTAGGAATTGATCCCCTCGGCAAACGCTGAGCATATCTCTTCGGAATCCGGGCCGTACGCCTGCCATTCTGCACTCATGGCTCCGCGAAATAAAAAGAGACGCGCCGCCCGATCCTGCTCCAAATATCCGGGGCCAAAGTCTCGTGACAGGAGACCGAGACCTCGTTTGCGCGCAATATCAATTTGCCAGAGGCGGTCTCGAGCTGCATTCCAACCCTGCGCGAAAAATAGGTCGTGCAAGTTCTGAGCCTTGATATGAGGAACCCCCCATTTATCAATGTCGATCGTGACCTCACTCTTAAGCTTGTCGGAGCTGTGGCGGTCGAAGGTTATGTTCTTTAACATGTGTTGATCCGTTTGGTTCACCCAAAGATGGTCGGGAATCTGCCAGAGGACGACGTCTGCAGATTGTGGTCGGTTGCGGGCAGAGGGTTGAGGCCGCACTCTTGCAACCTGATCATGTGTGGCGAGCCAATCCTCAGCGCGCCTGGACGCGAACTGGCACGGTGGGCTGCGCACAAGCTCAGCGGGATCCTACTCTCGCGCTTCCGGGAACGAGGCGCTTGCCGAGAACGCTCTGATGTATGTCAGCCAATACGTACGAATACAATATCCGCACATGTTGTCTCGCTGGCCTGAGGCAACGCATTCGATACACAGTAACTCGGTCGAACGGCCTCGTTGAAGGATGGCTCCCTCAATGCGACAAGATCTGGCTGAGAAACAATTTCGTTCTTTCGTGCTGCGGGTTTCTGAAGAAGTCGTGCGGTGTACCCTCTTCGACGATCTCACCTCGATCCATGAAGATTACTCGATCGGCCACGGCGCGCGCAAAGCCCATCTCGTGGGTGACGCATACCATGGTCATGCCGTCGCGTGCGAGTCCGGTCACAGTCTCGAGCACTTCAGCGACCATCTCTGGATCGAGCGAGGAGGTCGGCTCATCGAAGAGCATGACTGCAGGCTCCATACAGAGGGACCGGGCAATTGCGACGCGCTGCTGCTGTCCCCCGGAGAGCTGAGCCGGATATTTGTTCGCCTGTTCGGGAATGCGCACGCGCTCTAGGAATTTAAGCGCGATCTTTCTAGCCTCACCCTCTGGAACGCCCTTTATCCACATCGGCGCCGCCATACAGTTCATCAGCACGGTCATGTGCGGGAAAAGATTAAAGTGCTGAAAAACCATGCCGACGCTTTTGCGAACTTCAGCTACGTTGCGCATTTTGTTATGTAACCTAATCCCAGTGACGGTAATCTCGCCATCCTGGTGCGCTTCGAGCCGATTGACGCAACGGATCAGCGTCGACTTTCCCGAGCCTGAGGGCCCACAGATGACGATACGTTCGCCCTTGCGGACGGTTAGGTTGATGTCAGTTAGTGCTCTGAAGGCACCATACCATTTGGATACATTCTTAGCTTCGATGACTTCGTCGCTCAATATTGCATCTCTCTTGTTCATTGGCGCATCTGTAAGTGCCTTGAAAATGGCCGAACCAACTTAGACGTCTTTTTTAGCTTGACCAATGAATTCACGATCATCGCTTCTTACTTCTGGCAAAATGGTCCTCGATCCGGGATTGGACCAGTTCCAGGCAGGCGGATAAAATCCAATAAATCATTGCCGCTGTTACTAGCATCTCCATAGTATGGAAGGTTGGCTGGCCGAGTGAGTGAGCTAGATACGTCAGCTCCCAAACGCCAAGAACCGAAACGAGAGAGCTGTCTTTGAGCATTGAGATGAACGTGTTTCCCATCGGGGGAATGATAACCGGAAGCGCTTGCGGCAGAATGATTCTGCGCATTGTGAGCGCAAAGCCGAAACCTAATGACCGGGATGCCTCCCACTGGCCGCGATCGATGCTGGCTATGCCCGAACGGAAGATCTCCGTCATGTAGGCACCACTGCATAGCGAAAGCGCCAACACGCCTGCAGGCACGGCATTAATAACGTAACCTACCTGGGGCAAGCCCATGTAGATCAGATAAACCTGCATGAGAAGCGGCAGACCCCGGAAGCATGAAGTGTAGAAGCTGACTATCGCGTAAGCCATGCCGTTGCTTGACAGTTTCGCAATCGCGCCGATTATTGCGATAGCCGACGCAAATAGCAGTGACATCGCTGATACGTAAACTGTAGTAACTACCCCCTGCGTAATTAGAAATGGCAGGTTTGCCCAAATAAATGGCATGCTTAAGTCAAATGCCGCGAAGAGCGAAAGGAACAGTAGCACCAACTCAAACCATACGATCCCGATTTGGATTTTGAGCGGGACAAAACCAATCAGCACGAGGTTGAGGCAGAACATTGCGGCAATTACAAAAGCGATCGCAATGCGACTGTAAAACTTCACTTGTGCGTGATCGCCAATCACGGGCCGTAGGAGTTCGCCCATCGTGGTGCCCGCTACGTTGAAGATAAGAAAAACCGCGAGCACAATTGCAAATATGCAGCCGATAAACCATGGCTTGTGGACGAGCACCTCAGATTCAACTGTATCGTGGTAAAGCATAAGCATTTTCTTCCTAAGAAGAGGCGCCCCCGGGAAGGGGACGCCCACGATTGTGTCATGTTATTTATCGACGCTGAAATCCCCCCCGAACCACTTGACCGAGAGTTTAGCAAGAGTGCCGTCATCCTTCATCTTCTTGACCGCGGCAGCGACCTTGTCGATAAACTCCTTATCGCCACGCTCGATTGTGACAGCGCCCGGGGCGTAGAATAAGGGATCGCCAATAACCTTCAATGGATAGCCAGATTTGATTGCCGCAGCCGCCGTCGTTCCTTCAGTAATGACGCCATCGAGACGAACACCATCGCCGAGGCGCAGGTCGTCAAGCGTAAGAGAGTTAGCACTTGGATAAGCCTTCACTTGGCCCGCTGTAAATTGATATTGTATTGGCTTAGCGCCGATCCATGCCGGTGTGAGCTTGTGATTGGCATACAAATCGCCAAGAGTTCCCGCTCGGACGCCGACGATCTTGCCCTCCAGGTCGGAAGGCTTCGTCGCTTTGCTATCCTTGTGAACGACAGCGACTTCGCCTTCGTAGAAGTACATGGCCGGGAAGGCGAATTTTTTGGCGCGATCGTTGGTCGGCGTCATTTGACCCATGGCCATGTCCCAACGCCCCCCCCACTGGCCTGCCTGAATGATATCCCAGCCCGGGGTCACGAATTTGATCTTCACGCCCAAGTAGTCCGCAATGCCCTTCGCGACCTCTACATCATCACCGTCGAGTTCATGTTGGTCGTTCAAGTGAGACAAGGCTCCCCAGTCGGACCCGACCGCTACCGTCAATGTCTGTGCCGCGAGCACACGATCAAGGACTTCGCCGGCGCAAGCCTTGGCTGACAAAGACATCGACGCAACCGCCATGGAGACTGCAACTACGACCGTCGTTACATGATTGTTCATCTATAGTTCCCTTTTTTCTCGTTCTTATTTTCTTGAAAGCTACCTTCGTCGCCACCGAGAGGAGTGTCTTAGCGGTGCGCCATTGCTCCCTGCTGATTGGACCCATCCCGGTCCGTCATTTAACGAACGACACCTTATCGCTCTGCATTGTTGGCATTCAGCGAAATCGAGTTCGATGATGCAGGTTTCCTGCGAACTACCCTTGGCTTTCGCCGGATCGCTCTGGCGATTTCACAAAGCACGGATACCCTGGCCTCAGAGAGGTCGGCGAACTCGCCAACTCGCTGGACTCCGAAGGCTGCAGATTGCATCGCCACAAGACGTCTTGTTTGGAAGGATCTAAACTGGACTGGCGCGTTGAATTACACCTTGCAGGGCTGACTCTGGTCACGTGGGAACTGCGGTCCAAGCCCCTCTCTCTCCCTAATCTCGACCTCCCTAATCTCGACCTCCCTAATCTCGACGACCTCTTCGCCGGCCGTGTGCGCACCCGCTACTCAACCGTCGGGGCGCTCGAGGAAGAATGCTTCTCTGCCGACATCGTGGTCGGGGCCGTGCTGATCGCCGGTGCTGCCGCGCCAAAGCTCGTCACCCGCGAAATGATGTCCGGCATGAAGAAGGGCTCGGAGCTGGTCGACGTCGCTATTGACCAGGGCGGTTGCTTCGAGACGTCGCATGCGACGACTCAAGCCGAGCCCACCTACGAAGGCGACGGCGTTATCCACTATCGCGTCGCCAACATGCAGAGTCGCCCATGCCATTTCGCGATTTCTTGCCTTGCGAGTTCGCACGTATCCCTCTGGGTCAACATCGTTGATAGACCAGAGAATTTTTGACTCATCGTAGCTCGGACAGCGGAGACGCGTTACAATTGTCAACCCGTTCGGACCCGGTTTAATCGAGATGTACTCGGCATACTGCGCATGATGGCTCATGCCTCTTGTAGCTGGAAGCGTTCGGCAAGTTAGGTCCTACTTGCCACGCGAGAGCGGGGCCGCAAGTATGCGCCGGCCGCAATACAACGCTGATTTGCTGCGTTGTCGAGGACATTTCGCATAGAATGCGCGCCTGCCGCTGCTATGATCATAACATGTTGTGATTTAGTCCAGTCCGAACTCCCGAGGTTGGGTCGCAACTCTCGATAGCCAGCTGGCGCCGGGGGCGCCTAGGCATGAAATTGGATCCCATGTATGACAGAATTCAAACAACGGCAAACCGTCGGTAACGCGTCGGAGAGCGTACTCGAATTCGACGGACAGCAATACCTGGACGGCCGTGCATCGGATCCTCGCGAATTTGGCTGGATGCGCGGTGCGCCGCCGCCGCCAGACAAGCGTGTAACATTCGAGAATGAAACTGTTTGGACCTTTCCTCAGCTTCGCTGGTCGCTATCGCATATGCGTGAGCTGCGGCCCACAGTCCAAGTGTGGCGAGGGCGGGGCGGACCGTCGCAGCTTGAGTGCAGCAACAGGTCTACCGAAATCGATGGGCTCACGTTCGTCGACATGGACGACCGCACCAACCGGTTCGAGGAGGCGCTATTCGACACCTACACCGACGGCATTTTGGTCCTGCATCGGGGGCGGATCATATACGAACGATACTTCGGCGCACTCGCGCCGCACGTACAACATTCGTGTCAGTCAATCACCAAATCGTATGCGGGCACCCTAGCCGCGGCGTTGGTGCATGAGGGCATTCTCGACGACAGGAAGACAATATCGCAGTTTGTGCCGGAATTACGAGGTACAGGGTGGGAAGATGCAACGCTCCGCCAAGTCATGGACATGCAAACTAACGTTGCTTTTACTGAAGATTACACAAGTGTAGACAAGTCATATAGATGCGAATACCTGCGTACCATACGAAAGGAAGGGGCGCACGGCAAATTTGTCTACAAAGGCGTCGATACCAATGTTATGGCTTGGGTTATGTCGCGCGCAACGGGCCGGTCGTTCGCACAACTGTTGGAGGAGCGCTTATGGTTGCCACTGGGCTGCGAAGAAGACGCCTATGTCGAGATCGACCCGACAAACGGTATGCCGAGGGCGCATAGCGGACTCAATGTGACGTTGCGCGACTTGGCGCGTTTCGGCGAGCTGATGCGATGTGAAGGCTCGTGTAATGGCAAGCAACTGGTTCCCGCGAGTGTTGTCTACGACCTTCAAGATCTCGACCACCCCGCCAAGCCGGACCTCCCATTCGGCTATACATACCGAAGCCAATGGTGGGTATCACACGACGAGCTTGATGCTATTGAAGGTCGGGGCCTTTACGGCCAGAACCTGTACATAGCGCCAAAGGCGGAGATGGTGATTGCGCGCTTCGGGTCGCACCCCGCTTGCGACCACATTGATCGGATTAGAAGGCCGCAGATGCAGGCATTGGGGAGGATGCTCCGCGCGTAACTTGATGCACTAGACGGTCACCGCGCTTGTTTAGGAATTTCCTGCAAATTCGCGGTTGAAGAACTGGGGCGCCTACGCCGAATTCCTGCGTTCGGCTAGGGGGCAATTGGCGCAAAAGGCCTGTAGACGCTGCTACGCTTATGAAGTAAATACCAGAAGCCTCGCTTCCCATATGCATAATGCAGACCGATCTGGCTCGCTTTTGCTGAGGAAACAATGATCACCGAACATTGCATATTGATTGGGGCCGTCGCGACTTTGTATTGCGAGAATGGAACCGGTGGACCTATTGTATTCTTGCATGGTGCCGCTTTCGGGCTTATCCGTCAGCTTGACCTGAAACAAAACCCAACCCAAACATCAACGAGACCCAGGATCAGACCGAAAAATGGCCGCCTTCAAATCGGAATGCTGGCCGGAATGAAATCGGAATGACTGGCCGGCTTCAAATCGGAATCGGTGGCCGGCTTCATCGGAATACGCAGGCAATGGTATCGGCATCAGTGGCAGCGCTCTTGCGCTGCTTCTGGACGGTGAGATCGGCGGTTACCTGGGAAAGCCGGGCGACCAGCGCCTTGAGCCGCTGCTGGGCCGCGCTCGGCGGCAGCGTCGGCTGCAGCCGTTTGACCTCGCTATAGCGGGCGATGACGGCGGCGTCGATCCTGTCGGTCTTCTCCAGGAAGCCCATCGCCTCGGCGAATCAGCGTACGCTCCTCGCATTGGCCATGCCGCAGGCTACTCCCAACTCCCACGACAGCAGGAAGGGAAGCCGTTCGTAGCCGCCACTGGCCTCCATGACGACGAGCTCGACACCATTGACCTAACACCAGGCAGCAAGCTCGGCTATGCCTGCCGCATCGTTGCGAAAGCGGCCCGCCGCTCCGCTCGGCACGACATGGGTATCGAGCCAGTCTTTCGAAACATCCACTCCACAGATAGTCTTGTTCACGGTAACCTGCCTTGTGCGTGCGATTGGAGCCAAGCGACTATTCGGTCGTACGTGACGAAGGCGAAGATCCCAGGCTCACCCACGGTTGTGGCCGGAGGGGTGTCGGGCGACTTCGCCTTGCTTCGAACCGGATGGCCATCCGGTTCGAGGCTCAGTCGCTTCCATCGCACAAAGTCCTCTGCGTGCAGATACAAGGGGTTAACCTCGAAGAGTCAGTGTCGGAGAAAATAACGTGCTGATTCATCGGACTTTAGGGCCGAGCTTGTTGGTCGCTCGATAAAAAGCATGATTTTAGGCGGAAGCTGTCCTGCATGCAATTTCAGCACTTGTTTACCCAATTCCTTGTCTGCTTCCGTGAGACGATGGTTCAGGCGAAGGTAGTCGGTCCAGGTCGGCGTGCGGAATGTCTCTATCCATTGCATAGGCTCCTGAAGGTTGCGCTGGAGAGTCCAATGACGAGCGCCGACGCGACTGTGCACATGCCGGCGCGCCCGCATGAGTTCCAGGAATGCTTCGCGATTTTCCTCGGGCACTAGGTACTCGACTTTGACCACGATGGGACCGCTTCTTGGCTTGAGATTGAGGGCGACTGCCGGTGCGTCGAAGTCCTCCAAAGCATCTGGATCGGATTCGCGGCGCTCGCGAAGGGGAAACAGGAGGCCCGTGGCGGCGACCAGCAGAAGGGCTCCAGCGGAGCCCTCCAGTGCCAAGGTCAGTGAATGGTTCTGGGCCACCGTGCCCCACACCCAACTGCCCGCTGCGATGCCGCCATCGATCAATGCATAGTAAATCGAGATGGTGCGCCCCACGACCCAGCGCGGGCTTGCCAGTTGCACGGTCACGCCGACCCCGGACCAGGCGGTGACCCAGCCCGCGCCACCCATGGCGAGTGCAATTGCCGCCACTGCAATCGAAGAAGTCAGCGCAAGCGAAAGGGAGCATGCCGCGCAGGCGACGCATGCGAGCGTCATCAGCCGCTCTTGTGACAAGCTCCGTCTGAACACGCTGTTCGAGATGCCGGCGAAGACGGCGCCTGTCCCGAATCCGGCCATGAGCGTGCCATAGGCGAGCGGTCCGCCTCCCAGCTGGTCGCGGACAACCAGCGGCAGCAGCGCGAGAATGGCGATGCTCGCCAGACCAAAGAGGGTTCCGCGAGTGATCGCCGTCTTAATCTCCGACGACATCGCCGTGAAGCGTAGCCCGTCATAGATCGCCGTCCTCATCGACTCACGTGGGAGAGGTGATGAGCGAACCATCCACTTGCAGCGCCATATGGTTACCAAAGGGACCAGATAGGTAAGACTGGTTACGGCGAAAGCCGTCATCAGCCCAAAAGAGGCAACTACTATGCCACCGAGCGCCGGGCCTACGGTCCGAACAGTGTTGAAGCCAACGGAGAGGAGCGTGACGGCGGCGGGAACGTCGCGTCGGTTCACCATATCGCCAACCGAGGCCTGCCAGGCTGGATCGTGGAGAGCGCCGCCGCATGCGATCAAGAAGCTGAAGCCGAGGATCATCCACGGATCGACAAAGCCCAGCACCACAAAAGCCGTCAGCATCGCAGATGCCAATACCATAAGGCACCGGCCGGCGAACATGACCCGGCGCCGGCTGAAATTATCAGCCAAGGCCCCGGCGAAGACGGATAAGATGAACGCTGGCAGGTTTGAAGAAGCCTGAACCAGCGCGACCATCAGATCGGAAGTCGAAATCGTAGCCATCAGCCAGCTGATGGCAACAGTCTGCATCAACCAGCCGAGCGAGCTGACCTGCGTGGCGAACCAGATTGAACGAAAGCTCGGATTTCTGAGGGGCGCAAATGCTCCTGGCGAATTTGGATCGGCGACTTGGTCCGCAAGACTGCTCATCAATCTAACTCTTGCCTATGAGCCAGTTTTACATTGCTCCGACAGCCAGCAGCCGCCCAACCCGTTGAAGGTCCGAATCGGCCAATGTGCGCAAATAGTTACAACGCCCGGCAGGAGATTGAACTCGCTGCCGGGCCGATGCGCCTTGGGAGGAGGCGTAGTTGGAACCTTTGTGAAGACTTGGAACCAGCCGCATCAGGCCAGCCTACACTTACAATATGAGGATCAGACCACTCCAGGATTTTAGTGCATTGAATGGGTACTCTTCCAGCAATCCTCGCCAACAAATGCAGGAGATCGGCGTCGAGCTCCTAAATCTGCATAATATCGGTGATTCGCGGGCGAGCAGTGCAGTGGGCACATTCTCCAAGCTAAACGCTGAACGGGCTTTTTGCTTCTCAAATCGCCATAACAGGGAGAGATGGGCAAATACTACTTCAATATGCTCCCAAGGACGCTGAGTTGACTGCAGCCTCAGCAGAGCTCTCCGCGTGCCTTTTTGCGGCTCCCCGCGGTGCTCGCGCCCGCCGCGCCTGCAAAGGCTTTCCTCAACAGTCGTTCAGTTCGAGCAGCCTTTGCCAACTCTGACTCAAAAGCTGCCCGACTGGATTGACGGCCTCAGCTTCTTCGGCGGGTCACTGAGGCGATCCGTCTGCTACAACCTGGTGTGGCCAAGGCGCTGTGGTTCGCGCCGACGCTGAACGCGACCGTTGCGACAATGACCGAGCAGTACGACACTGCCATATTGATCGCTGGGAAGCGCGCGAAGGGTAAATTCAACTTGCCCACCACCGCGATCAAATGTGCGCCGGGTAATGGCGCCGCTAACAGGATCGACCACCGGAACCGGTTACCGGCAGAGTCGGTCTGCATCCGGGAATTGCAGGGCCATCCTGTGTATAGGCTTAAATTGCGCTATTCTTCTCTACTGTGACAGGCGGGAGCCGCCGTCGACGGGGATCACTGCGCCCGAGACGTAGAACGCGTCGTCCGAAGCAGGAAGGCGATCACCGCCGCCTGCTCCTCCGGCGAGGAGACGCGCTCGAGCGGATTGGCGCGACCATCAGGCGTTGGTAGCTGCGTACGTGCAGCGCTCGAGTCATGTCGGTGGGGACCACGCCGGGCGCCACCGCATTCACGGTTATACCCTACAGGCCCTGCTCGCCGGCCTGCTGGAGCGTGAGATACGCGATCCCGGCCTTGGCCACCGAATAGCCTACCGTTCCGGGATAGCCCGTAAGCCCGAGGATCGAGCTGACATTAATGATCCGCCCGCCCGGCTGGCGCATCCGCGGCCGCAACTCGCGGGTCAGGCTGATGACTGCACGCAAGTTGATATCGATCAGCGGGAACAAAAGGCATCGTCAGTATCGGCGAGCGACTTCGAACCGCCAATGCCGGCATTGTTCACGAGGACGTCGAGCGTCTCGATCCTTGCGGCATCCAAGGCGGCCAGAACCCGCCCTGCGGCGTCGGGCATGGCCAGATCGCAGACGAGCGCCGTCTGGCCAAGGCCCGCAGCTGTGTCGTGCACTTTATCCAGAACATCCACTAGCAACACCCACGCCTCTTCCGAGCCAAGCCACGCCGCTGTTGCGGCACCGATCCCGCGCGCCGCGCCGGTGACGACGACAGTGTTTCTGACCGGAGCTTAGGCAAGGCTGCCTCCGTCGACCGTAAGCGCGGCGCCGATGGTGAAGCCCGCCGCATCGTCCAGCAGATAGCCGACAGCTGTCGCCACCTCGGACGGCAACCCCATTCGGCCCATCGGATGCGCAGCGATGATCTTCGTCCGGCGCTCGACCTGTGCCGCTTCTCCCCGGGCGAAGGCGACGCCGGCCTCGGCCAACGGCTGGCGATGGTTCCGGGGCAGACACAGTTTGCGCGGATATTTCTGCCGCGTGGTTCAGCGCCAGCGTGCGAGTCATCATCACAACCGCCGCCTTGGTCACCGAATAGATCGGCACGTCCTTCGAGGCCTGCAGACCAGCAGTCGAGCTGAAGAGCACCACCGATCCGCGGCCAAGCTCGCGCATCTGCGGGATGCAGCTTGCAGATTCGCCAAATGGCCCCGACGTTGAAGCTGAACATGGCTTCGTACCCTTCACGTCTATCAGCCGCTTCATCGCACCGTAATGCCAGCGGCCGCGACCAAGCCCTCAACCGGCCGGCCAAAGCTCTCGCGGGCGAGGTCGACCAGCCCTTCCAGCATCGCCGGATCGGTCACGTCGCAGACAACTCAACGGGCACCAGGACAGGCGGCCAGAGTTTGGTCCAGAGCCTCTTGCGACAGGTCAGCCAACACCAAATCCGCTCCACCCGCCGCCAGCAGTTTGGCACTGGCCGGGCCAAGCGCGCCACCCGCCGGTAATCAGCACCGTTTTTCCGGCAAAGGTCGTGTCAATCAAGATTGTAGTCCTCCTCCAAGATAAGAACTCCCACTGTACCCGCTCTGAAAGCGAATACCGGACAGCGGATGATCCGCGTCATTCCAAATCCATTGGTGACCGCCGCAACGGTCGAGGCGCAGGACGGCTTGCGCCGCCCCAAGAACACCGCACTCTACCGGCGTTCCTGTCTGAGAGTTTTCAGAGACATGAGGACGCACGCTCGGCGACCTGATGATGTGTGGCGAACCAAACGTCACCCTTTGCTTTGGCGCGTCGAATTAATTCTTCTACGATCCAGATCCGTGAGCGATATCCAATGACGTGTGGATGCAGAGTCAGCTGAAATAAATCGGCATCTTGATAGGCCCCTTCGAACTCCCGAATAAATACAGAAAGCACGTCGTCGACTGATAAATCTGGCCGTGAAGACCCATCGGGACTCATCCAAAGATAAGTGGCATCGTCTCGAATCCATTCGACCGGTATTTCAATCACTCCCGTGGGTTCCTCGTCTTCCAGCAGCTCATAGCAACTATCATCGGCCATAAGGGATGAGTCGTATGTCAATCCGGTTTCACGTATGATCCGTAGAGTTGCGTCGGAAAAATCCCAGGAAGGCGTTCGAATTCCCGTCGGGCGTTTGGAAGTGATTTTTTCAAGAGTGTCGGCACTCCTCATCATTAAAGAGCGCTCGCTCTCTGCGCTCAGTTCCGAGTTTAGCTCGTGTATCCAGCCGTGCATGCCAATTTCATGGCCTTCATCGACAACTGCGCGTTGCTCGTCTGGATACAACTGAGCGATCACAGCGGGAACGAAAAAACTCGCCGGAACGTCGTACTTTCTCAAGAGTTCCAAAGCCCGAGGCATCCCTCGTCGGCTCCCGTACTGACCCCAGGATAATCTGCTTAGCGATCGCCCTCCCCTGCGCAATTCGTTCGACTCATGATCGACGTCGAACGAGATGGCGAAGGCACAGCGTTTACCGCCGGGCCACATTGGTCTTAGTGCCTTGCCCGCTCTGACTTTGTTGATGCGCCGCCGCCAATGGCTTTCAGGCCATTCCCAGGGATTGAGTGCGGTCGAATTGGCCACCAGTTCCTCCTGAGCAGTGTCTGCATTGAATTCCGCCGAAAACTCAATGAGCGGAACGCGGCACCAGCTCAGCTGGCAGCCCCGCAAGCCGATCAGGCCGTCGCTTGAGTTTGCGCCTTGATTACGACAAGATGGCCCAACTCATTCAGATTTTCTCACTCTCGCGAACAAGCTCATCCATAACCGAGCGCACGGCGCTTTCTGCGATTGCAACAATCTCCTCCGCCTCAGCTTTGGTTGTAACCAGCGGCGGAGCAAAGCCCAAAATGTCCCCGTGCGGCATGGCCCGAGCGATAAGACCACGGTCACGGGCGGCCTTCGAGATTCGCGCACCTACCTTGAGCGCCGGATCGAAACGCTTCCGATTGTCGCGATCGGCAACGAACTCGATTGCGCCCATAAGACCGACGCCCCGCACTTCGCCGACGATCGGCAACTGCGCGAACCTCTCCTGCAACTGCGCCTGGAAAAACGCGCCGACGTCACGCGCATTGCCGGGGAGGTCTTCTTTCTCGACAATATCGAGGACCGCGTTGGCCGCGGCGGCGCCGATCGGATGACCAGAGTAGGTGTAGCCGTGCGAGAATGCCCCGACCTTGTCGGCTCCATCCTCCAGGACTTTATACACCTTCTCACCGACGATTGCCGCTGAAAGCGGGAAGTAGGCCGACGTCAAACCTTTAGCGATCGTGATGAGGTCTGGCTCGATGCCATAGTGCTGTGAGCCGAACATGGAACCGGTGCGGCCGAACCCTGTGATCACTTCATCGGCAATCAGCAGCACATCATGTTTTTTGAGGACCGTCTGTACCGCTTCCCAATAGCCTTCCGGCGGAGGCGTGATACCACCTGTGCCGAGGACGGGCTCGCCAATGAAGGCGCCGACGTTGTCCGGGCCGAGCCGCTCGATCAACTGATCAAGCTCGGCGGCGCGGCGAGCGGAGAATTCGCGCTCGGTTTCGCCCGGGGTTGCGCCCCAGTAATGATGTGGAACACCCGTGTGAACAATCTGCGGAAGTGGCAGGTCCATGTGGTCGTGATAAAAGCTCATGCCCGTCATCGAGCCCGACACGACGCTGCAGCCGTGATAGCCGCGTTCACGGGAGATGATCTTCTTTTTGGTCGGCTTGCCACGCAGGTTGTTGTAGTACCAAACAAGCTTGGCCTGGGTCTCGTTCGCATCCGAGCCGGACATGCCATAGAACACCTTGCTCATCTTGCCCGGCGCCATCTTCACAAGGCGATCGGAGAGGATCGCAAGCTCGTCGGTCGTGTGCGCCGCATAGGAGTGGTAATACGCCAAGCGATAGGCCTGACGCGAGATCGCATCGGCGACTTCCGTGCGGCCATACCCGACATTGACGCAGTATAGGCCGGCAAAGCCATCGATAAATTGGTTGCCATGCGCGTCCTGGATGCGGATCCCCTTCCCTGTCACCACGATCGTTGGGTCGCCGAGCTTGCCAGTGGCGAAATCTTTAAGCTGAGTGAAAGGATGCAAGACCGAGTTGCGGTCCTTTTCGGTGATCTCTTTGATGTTGATGGTCATTGAATGCTTCCTTTCAGGCCGCGATGTTGCCGATGCAGAGGTATTTGGGTTCGAGATATTCGATAAGACCGTGCCTTGAGCCCTCGCGACCAAGGCCGGATTGTTTCCAGCCGCCGAACGGAATGCCCGGCCCCGTAAATTTTGGAGTATTCACGGCAACCATGCCATATTCGAGCCGGTCGGAGAGCCGCATGGCTCGGTTGAGATCTTGGGTATAGACGTAGGCCGCAAGTCCCATCTCGGAATTGTTGGCTCGCGCGACCACCTCCCGTTCGTCGTCGAAGGGCAGGATTGCAGCGACAGGTCCAAACGTTTCGTCCTTCGCAATCACCATGTCATCGGTCACATTAGCAAGCACGGCCGGCGTGACGAAGTTCCCGCCAAGCGAATTGTGCTGTGCGCCTGCTACCATTCGAGCCCCGGCTGCTAGAGCCTCAGAAACCTGGTGCCTGCATTTGTCAGCACCAGACGTCTTTGTCATCGGACCGATGTCGACACCTGGCTCCAATCCGTGCCCGACCTTTAGTTTACTGGTGGCCTCGGCAAATTTTTCCGTAAAATGCTCGTAAATCTCTCGCTGCACATAAATCCGGTTTGCCGCGAGACAGTCCTGACCGGATGTCGCGAACTTGGCTGCCATGCAACCGGCGACCGCAGCGTTGATCGGCGCATCGCCGAAAAGGATGAAAGGAGCATTGCCGCCAAGTTCGAGCGAGACTTTCTTCACTGTCTTCGCGGATTGCTCGAGAAGGATTCTGCCGACCTCGGTGGAGCCCGTAAAAGAGAACGCACGCACGTGGGTATGCAACAACAGCCGTTTGGCAAGTGGCGGAGCTTCGCCCGTGATCACCTGAAACACGCCGGGCGGAATGCCAGCATCCCCGGCAAGGCGGGCAAGCGCGAGGGCCGACAGTGGCGTTTCGGGTGCCGGCTTTACAATCATTGTGCAGCCAGCGGCCAGTGCAGCTCCAGCCTTTCTGGTGATCATTGCCGCTGGGAAGTTCCATGGCGTAATGGCGACAGTCACCCCGATCGGCTGCAAATGCACGGCCAGCCTGCTTGCGGGGAGATGGCTGGGAATCGTTTCGCCGTAAGCCCGCTCCCCTTCCCCTGCAAACCAATCTAAAAAGCCGGCAGCGTATGAAACTTCGCCGCGGGCTTCAGCAATCGGTTTTCCTTGCTCGGCCGTTATGATGACAGCCAGGTCTTCGGCGCTCTCCCGCATGCCTGCCGCCCATTTCCGCAGATATGCACCACGCTGTAACGGAAGCATGTCGCGCCACTTGAGGAACGCTGCTCTTGCGCAATGGACCGCGTCGTCAACGTCGGCGTCTGCGCAAGCCGCAACTTGAGCGATCTCGTCACCGCTGGCAGGATCAAACACGGCAAGAGTATCTGATTTGGAGAGCCAGGCGCCGTTCAGATACGCATCACCACGCAAAAGGTCTGGCCGTTTGAGCCTGCGTAATGCCGTGATTGACGTACCCCTCATCTAAGACTCCAATGGTATGCTGATGCCTTTAGGTTATTGCTGCCACAGCGCCGATCGGCAGCGCAGTTGATGCCCCTTTAGCTGCATTCCTGCAAACAGCAGCCAATTCGCGTAGAATTGGACACGGCTCACAACTTCACTTGCCAGGAGGCTTAGCGACCGCGAGCGAAGGTCGCGCTGGTCGCCGGCGGCGCGGAAAGTAGTTGGTTCCAGCGCCGATCTCCCGATCCCGAGTTCCCGATCTGGCCTCGTGGCATTAAGTTCTCGACCGACACCGATCAGGCGCACTGACGCAGGCGCAACCGCCTCGAATCTTAGACGGAACTCGCCGCAAGGCTACTTTCGTCCGGCACTGTGCAGGGTGACCGCGACCGCTTCAGACACGATGGCATCGCGGACGACTTCATTCGGAAGGAGGTCTTGGGGTCCCGAAATTGAGGTCCCCGCGATAACCCAGACATTCACTTGGTGAAGTGGTGAAGTCGCACGAAACAGCAGAAAAGGATGAAGCGAGCCCCGGGCAAAAGGCGAGCTTCGCTGCCGAGCCATCTATCGGGAACAACGTGTGCTGATGTCGCGACGTGTTGCACGGACGGGGCGGACCATACTCGCGTTCCCACCGGCGCGCAGGGTTGGCAAGAGCCCGCTTCAGGCGCGCGTAAACTCGTCCTCAATGCTCCTCAAAAGCTAAGTCCTCTTGCGTCATCCGCGCATTTGTAGAATGGGGCAACGTTCACGCCGCGCTCGCGTCACAGGTGGCTCATTTCGGCCTACGGATCTTAATCTCCGCTGATGCAGAGAACTCATGTGCTAGGCGAGATTCTCCTGTCCCAGAGGTTGGGCATGCCGCACCTCTCAGACAGCGCCGTCCTTAAGCTAGATCCGTTCATCCGCTCGCCGCAGAAACAAATTTCAACCGGCTTCGAACGGACCCAGTGAGATCGCAAAACGATTTGGGTCACATCCAAATCACCTAGTCCACGACGATCAAGCGGCGATCAACATCTGCCAATCGCTCACCGCCCCTTTCGGTTACAATAAATGATTCAGAGATGGCGGCGCCGAACCCTTCGAGCCTAACCCCCGACTGAAAATGGAAGCACATTCCTGGTTGTAGGATGGTCTTGTCGCCCGCGCGAATACTAACCGTGCGTTCGCCCCATTCCGGCGGGAAGTTGAGTCCGATTGAATAGCCGGAGCGGCCTATCTTGATATACCCGTTCCGCTTGAGGATATCTTGCCACACCGCATTAAGCTCCTCAACGACGGTACCAGGCTTTGCCATCTCGAGCACAGCATCCCCGCCTTCCACTATAACCTCAGCAAGACGCGAGACCTCTGCGGGTGGCTTTCCGATGTGGACGGTGCGGCACAGCGGCGCACAGTAGCGGCGTCGGGTGGCGCCGAACTCCATGAGAACCAGGCCAGAGGTCGGCAAGGGCTCCTCGGTCCAACTGAGGTGCGGAGCGTTCGTTTGTTCGCTAGTCTGGATAAGAGGAGGACCGCTAGAGTCGCCATATTTACCGTCCACCCCTCGTGTCTGGGCCCGGTACACCTCCGCGACGACCTCATGTTGCGGCACTCCAGGCCTTAGGTTAGCGATTGCCGTCTGCATCGTATGCGTTGCAAGGTGGCCCGCTTCTCTCATGTAGACTAGTTCAAGGTCAGATTTTATAAGCCGTGCCCAATTGACTAATTCGCGGCTATCAGAGAATTTTGCATTCGGAAGGCCTTTGACGAGATGTTGATGTGCTCGGGCAGTATAGAAGTGGGCGTTAAGCTCGACACCGATTCGATCAGATCCCCAGCCGCGCGAATTGATAAGCTCGCAAAGATCGTCAAATGGATGTAATTCTGGATGTTGAAGTCTATGATCGGAAAATGAGCTTATATTTTCTCTAGGCAGATCCGTCGTTATATAAGCGGAATTTACATCGACGAAACGTCCGAACCAGAGGGGCATGTCCGACTGGAGATGCACTAAGACCACCTGAGGCACGTAGAACGAATAGCCGTCAAAGCCGGTAAGCCAATACATATTCGCGGGATCCTGGCAGATCAGCAAGTCCAGCCCCGCTCGCTCCATCCGCTGCTTCACGTCATGAACACGACGCCGAAACTCCTCGGGCGGAAATGGCTTCTCATATTTCATCTCGTCGAGTCCTTCAAAACAGGCATTCCTCGAACGGATCAGGCATTCGTCCTGTCCGCATACTTTCTCTTCGTATCACGTCACAAGAGGCTGTTTTCCCCGAGGATTTCTTCTTGTCGCGGAAAATCTGCATTTCCTAGGCACTTGCCGTACGTTATCCGCATATGAGCGCCAAATTTTCGGTGGCTCTGCGTCTCCGGTGGAAGATCATGCCCTCCCTATGGTGAAGACGCACTCTGCCTGTCGCAACAGAATTTCAAGCACGGGCGGCAAGATCTACGTGGGAAGCGCCGACGAGACCAGCGAAGATCGGGACGTTGCGGCCGCCACGCTCATGCAGCATCCGGGGCGTCCGCGGCCCAATGGACGGGGTTTGAGCACCCCCATCAGGCCGGCCACTCCTAATATGTGAGCATGATTCTCTGGTACAAATCAGCAGCCTTGGTCAGTTGATCGATTTCAACGAACTCGTTGTTCGTATGGGCTTGGGCAGTACGCCCGGGTCCGATAATCACACACGGGATCCCAGCCAATGACAGCTGATTTGCATCCGAGCCGCCGGTGGCTCCCTTCTGCTCTCCGGTCCCCGCGACGTGGGCACAAGCCGCTCCTGCGACTGCTGCAATTTTGCTCGACCCGGAACTGATTGGAGGCGGGTCTTCCAATGCGGGAAGCAATGACCGAACATTGATCTTGTCTTCGCCCTGGCGAAGGCCTTCCAGTATGCTTTCTACCTCCGCCAACGCGTCCTGCGGCCGCTCCCCGGGTATGAGACGCCGATCGACCCAGATACGGCATACCGGCGGTACAGTGGTAAGTTCCAAACCTCCTTCGATGAGGCTCACGGTCAGCTGTGATGACCCTACCAATGGGTGCTGCGCCCGAGACACAAGGGATCGATGGTGCTCATCAAGTGCCAATACCACCTTGGCCATGCCCGTGATCGCGTTCACTCCGAGATGAGGCTTCGACGTATGAGCCGGTACACCCTGAACCTCGATTTGCCAGCGGACAGAACCCATGTGAGCTACAACGAGCTCTAATTCGGTGGGTTCACCGACTACCGCACCCTCATAAGCGACACCGGAATCGGCTATAGCGCGGGCGCCAAGTTTGCGGTACTCTTCGTCAATGCTGGCTGCCACAACAACCGTGGCCCGGGGCTGCCGTTCACCAAGTGAGCTAAGCGCAATCAACATAGCTGCAAGTGAGCCTTTTGTGTCGCAGCTACCTCGCCCATATATTCGCCCGTCCCGTTGCTCACCCGAGAATGGATCTGATTCCCACCTATCGATAGGAACGGTATCCATATGAGCAATGAATAGAATACGCCTATCGGGTTCTTTCCCAGGTACCCAGGTCAGGAAATTCGAGCGACCATCGGCCACCTCCTGTATCCCGTAAGCCAGCTTCCGCTCCTTGCAAAAACCCTCGAGGAACTTGGCTACACCTTGCTCTCCACTACCTTTTGGCGACAGCGATGGATTGATGCTCTCGATCTTTATAAGATCTTGGAGAAGTCCGATAGTCTCGGCGCTCTGGGTCGACATGTACTCTCCTGTGTGCATGAACTAGCCGTGTCGCTCTTACTTCGACCAGCTCTTGGCCAGATTGATTACGCGATCGACTTCATCGGCGGTGTTGTAAAGATGCAGGGAAAACCGGAGCATGCCTCTGCGTATTGAGACGATTACCCCGTTCTTCGTGAAATGCTCGTGAAGCGACCGAATGCGGGCGTCGACTGGGCGCCCTTCAACAAGATCGCTGGAATCGCCAACGGCTACGATACTTCCAGTGTGAGCGCCTGGTGGCCCGCCGCAGACCGGAAGCCCGATATCTAAGAGACCAGTGGCCATACGTTTTGCGAGTGAGGTAACGCTCTGGTCGATCGCCTCGGTTCCGATATCAAGTAGCTGGCCCATTGATGCATATGCAGCCAACATGCCAGGGAAGTTGTAATGCCCGATATCAAAGCGGGGCGCGCCAGAGCGCAACTTTACAAAACTAGGTACCGGAGCTGATTCTGGCGCGTTTCCGAAATCTACGCTGAAGCGCGCAAGATAGGCCGGGCTCAGCCGATCGGCCCATTCTTTACGGCAATATAAAAAACCCGATCCATAAAGACCCATCAAACCCTTCACAGTGGACACTGCTACACCGTCTACGCCAAGTCGATTGACGTCGGTGTGGAGTATCCCAACAGATTGCGTCGCGTCCGCCAAAAGAAATGCACCGTAGTGCCTACAGGCTTCGGATATCTGCTCCATGACGGTCCGAAACCCCGGAACCATCGTCACCGTCGCCAAGGCAACAACGCGGGTATGAGAATCAATCGCCTTTACGAATGCATCAGGGGGAATTGAGCCGTTATCCGGCTCTACGACTCGCAACTCGACATTGTAGCGGTCTCTGATCTGAATCCATGGCAAGATATTATTTGCGTGTTCCAATTTTGGGCATAGAACGACGTTGTCTCCATCTCTCCAATCGATCGCATTAGCGATGATGTTGATGCCTTCCGATGCATTCTTGGTAATTGCAATTTCATCGTGATCTGAATTGATAAATTGTGCGAACCTAGCGCGAGTACGCTCGACGTGTTCGAGCATTCTTTCTTCGTCGTTTAGGCCATGCAGCCGATTGTTCAAATGAGGCTCGATTGAAGCCAATGTTGTGCTTGATATGAGGCCCTGGTTCGCGACATCCATGTAGATGGCGTTTGCTGTGGCTGGAAACTCCTTTCGGAGGATGTCCAAGGGAAGCATATGGCTTTCTCTCCTGGGAGTGCGGACGGCGGTTGAGCTACCTTGTTCAGGCGATCGTTCCGGCAAGGGTAAGAATGCCGCCAGACTGGTCTGCGCTGACCTGCCCATTTTACACGGTGCTCGTGCCGACTTTGGTCTAACATTCGGTCTCCCACGCCGCATTCCTGCGCCAAACCGCGATTCACGCAGAGATCGCGAGCCATTCTCGCGGATCACTGAAGCGTCTCGACGGAATGCAGCTGCAACAACTGCCTCACGAGAGATCAATTTGGGTAATTCTCAGACCGCGGATAGGGCTTCTTACCAGTGCTTGGAGCGACGTTAGCCTGACTGAGCCGACGACCTTCTCCTCCAGCCCCACACCCATGCGGATCATAGTTCACTCGCGGCCGACGCGCGAGGGCCGTAAGGCATCCGAAAGCCGGGGCCGGTTCATAGCCTGACTCTCATGGTCTCCGATTTATGCTGCAACGCCGACACCCTTGGTGATGTCGCTCCCTAACACGCTTGCCTCGAACTGATGCGAGCGTGCTGCAACTCATGTTTTCTGCGCCTGAGCAACGAGATCGGTAGGATCTTTTCGACCGGGGATCGCCCCCACCCGATCGAATCTGCCGTTCTTGCGCTGGCCCGCAACTGCTCACCAGCAACGCCCATCGATTCAGCGGCACCCCTCAGATAGTTATACTATGCCGGTATTGTGCGCAGATGGCGAAAGAAACGCCGATTTTCTGCGACTTGGACCGACTTTAGCGCCGAGAGGGCGTTTGGCACTTGCTACATTTTGGACGTACGGACTGGCGGCCTTGGCATTGGCCGATATCATCATGAGCAGAGATTGTGAATGGATCTGGATCGAATTGACCGGAAGATTCTCAACGTCGTGCAGCGCAACAATCGCCTTACGACAGAGGAATTGGGCGAACTTGCCGGACTATCGGCTACCGCTTGTCAGCGGAGATTAAAGCGACTTCGAGACGCTGGCGTCATCGAAGCGGACGTTGCCATAGTTTCACCGGAAGCCGTCGGTCGGCCCCTGCTCCTGCTGGTATCCATCACTCTCGAGCGCGATCGCGCCGATATCATCGATCGTTTCAAGCAGGCAATTCGGCGGACGCCTGAGATCATGAACGCTTACTACGTTACGGGTGAAGCGGATTTTATTATTACGGTCTCTGCTCAGGACATGGCCGAGTACGAGGCGTTTACCCGTCGTTTTTTTTACGAACATCTTGAAGTAAAGGGGTTCAAGACAATCGTTGTAATGGATCGGATCAAGGCGTCGTTTGCTCTGCCAATTGCTGAAGAGTAGCCTTCAAAAGAGCCCGCCCAGGCAACCACCACGCGCCTTCCGCGGGTCGCAGTTGTCCCGCACTTCTGAATGTCGGCTGTCCTATTTTGAATGGTCCCGCATATATACCAGGGCACCTCCTCTCAGCCTGCAGGTGTTATGCGCCAATGACCAAAAAACGATGATATTCTGCGGGACCAAGGCGCCCTTCGCGCAACCAAGCTCTTTGGCACTTGCTACATTCTGGGCGGAGCGGAATTCAGGATTGTCGGTCCCCGGCTAATTGGAGCGGCTTCAGTCGGCGGAATAGCTGGGGTGCCTACGTCGCACAGAGGATGCTGTGCTCCCGGCAGCGCGGAAACGGGTCTCCCGGCTCTCGCAAGGACAAAGCGTGAAATTCGCCTGCAACCGGCAAGAAAGGAAAGTCCCCGTGGCAATTCTCAATAGCGTCGCAGAGTTTCTCCCCGAGATAGTGGCTTGGCGCCGGGACATCCATGCACATCCCGAACTGGGCTTCGACATCCCCCGTACTTCGGCATTTGTCGCCGAGCGCCTGCGCGAATTCGGCTGCGACGCCGTCGCGACCGGCATCGGCAAAACCGGCGTCGTTGGCGTCATCAAGGGCAA
>NZ_RZQG01000039.1:0-17347 GCF_003998635.1 Mesorhizobium sp. M7D.F.Ca.US.004.03.1.1 | reverse complement strand
CAGATCGTTGCCGCGCGCAAGGCGTCGCTGCTGCCCAATCTCTCGATCTCCTATTCCGAGCCGATCAAGTTCGTGCGCGGCGAAGGCGTCTGGCTGATCGACGACACCGGCCGCGCCTATCTCGATTGCTTCAACAATGTCTGCCACCTCGGCCATGCCCATCCCGATGTGGTCGAGGCGATCGCCAGGCAGGCGGCGAAACTCAACACCAACACGCGCTATCTGCACGACGCCATCGTCACTTACGCGGAACGGCTGACCGCGACGCTGCCTGCCGGCCTGTCGGTGGCGTCCTTCGCCTGTTCGGGCAGCGAGGCCAACAGCCTGATGCTGCGCATGGCGCGGATCCACACCGGCCGCAGCGAGGCGATCGTGCTCGACTGGGGCTATCACGGCACGACGCAGGAACTGATCGACCTCAGCCCCTACAAATACAAGCGCAAGGGCGGCAAGGGGCGCCCGCCGCATGTGTTCGAGGCGAGTGTTCCCGACAGCTACCATGCCCCGGCCGACTGGCCTGTTGACGAGCATGCAAAGCGCTTTGCCGAAAGCGTCGCCGAACAGATCGCCGATATGGCCAGAGAGGGTCGCGCGCCTGGCCTGTTCCTGGCGGAATCGATCCCCAGCGTTGCCGGCCAGGTGTTCCTGCCGGACGGCTATCTCGCGGAAGTCTACGCGATGGTGCGCGCCGCCGGCGGCATCTGCGCCGCCGACGAGGTGCAGGTCGGCTTTGGCCGCGTCGGCAGCCATTGGTGGGCTTTCGAGACGCAAGGGGTGACGCCCGACATCGTCACCATGGGCAAGCCGATCGGCAACGGCCATCCGATGGCGGCCTTGGTGACGACCACCGAGATCGCCGCCTCGTTCAACAACGGCATGGAGTATTTCAACACTTTCGGCGGCAATCCGGTGTCCTGCGCGGCCGGGCTTGCGGTGCTCGACGTCATCGAGCGGGACAACCTCAGGCGCAATGCGTTGGAGATCGGCGACTATCTCATAGCGCGGTTCAAGACCTTGCAGGCCCGCTACGACAGTATCGGCGACGTGCGCGGCCAGGGGCTCTTCCTCGGCATCGAATTGGTCGAGGACCGCAACAGCAAGGCGCCGGCGACCGCTCTTGCCCGACGCGTCAACGACGGGGTCAGGGCACGCGGCGTGCTGATCGGCACCGAAGGGCCGCACGACAATGTGCTGAAGATGCGCCCGCCGATGATCTTCAGCCGGGCCAATGCCGATCATCTGGTCGGCGTTCTCGACGAGACGCTGGCGGCGGTTCTGGCGGAAGGGACTTAGGGCAGATCCCGCAAGCCCAGGCGGCGCGCGGACGGATTCACGACAGCGATTTTCACGAACTCCCGGCGCTCCACGTGCCGGCGGCAGGAGAGGCTTTTGCCTCATCAAGGGAGGAAACAAATCATGAGACATGCAGTCATCACCGCGCTCGTGCTTGCATCGGCCACGCTGGCCGTTCCGGCGAAAGCGGACACATTCGACATCGTCAAGCAGAGGGGTTCGATCCTGTGCGGCGTCAGCCAGGGCGTTGCCGGTTTTTCGTCACCCGACGACCAAGGGAAATGGGGCGGCTTCGACATCGATTTCTGCCGCGCTGTCTCGGCCGCCGTTTTCGGCGACCCCGACAAGGTGAGCTATGTGGCGCTGTCGACCAAGGAACGCTTCACCGCCCTGCAGGCCGGCACCGTCGATATCCTGTCGCGGCAGTCGACGTGGACGCTGTCGCGTGACACCGGCATGGGCATCCACTTCGCCGGCACCGCCTATTATGACGGCCAGGGCTTCATGGTGCGCAAGGACCTCGGCGTCGACAGCGCGCTCAAGTTGTCGGGAGCCACGGTCTGCGCGGAGCAGGGCACGACCACGGAGCAGAATGTCGCCGACTATTTCACGGCCAACAAGATGAAGTACGAGGCGGTCGTCATCGATTCTGCCGACAGCATCATCAAGGCGTTCGATAGCGGCCGCTGCGACGTCTACACCACGGACGCATCGGCGCTTTATGCGCAGCGCCTGAAGCTGACCGACCCCACTGCCTTCACCGTGCTGCCCGAGATCATTTCGAAGGAACCGCTCGGCCCGGCCGTTCGCAAGGGCGACGATAAGTGGTTCGACATCGTGCGCTGGACGTTGTTCTCGCTGATCGAGGCGGAAGAGGAAGGCATCACCCAGGCCAATGCGGAAGCCTCGCTGAAGTCACAGAATCCGACGATCCGCCGCTTCCTCGGCGTCGACGGTGACAATGGCCAGCAGCTTGGGCTCGAGCCTGCCTTCGCCTACAACATCGTCGCCAAGGTCGGCAACTATGGCGAGATGTTCGAGCGCAATCTCGGTCAGTCCAGCCAGCTGAAAATAGCGCGCGGCATCAATGCGCTGTGGAACGCCGGCGGCCTGATGTACGCGCCACCGGCGCGCTGAGACCAGAAAGCGGAACGACCGACCGGAGTTGCCGAAGCGTGGTGCCCTTGGGCTCCCGCGCCCGGCGATGTCTAGCCTGTTAATCCGGCCTGTTAAAAAGAGGTGGTGATGTGCGGCCTCGCACGTTGCCACCTCTGTCGTTTGAAAGTGAATAAAAACGTTTTTATTTTGGTTGAAAACGTTTTTATGCGATGATACGAAGCCTGACATCAGGATGGAATCGTCCATGGCAGAGACCGAAAAATCCGACCGCCGAGAACTTTCGCCGACGATCAAGACGTTGGCGGCCCATACCGGTTATTCGATCGCCACCATTTCCAAGGCCCTGCGGGGATCGCCGGTCGTTGCGCAGCCCACAAGGGACGCTATCGTCGCCGCGGCGCGGGAACTGGGCTATCAGGCGAATGCGCGAGGCATGGCGCTGAGGACGGGCAAGACCTATCGGGCGGCGGCGCTGATGCCGATAACGTCCGCGGCCGGCTATGAATGGGACGGCGTCGAATACACGCAGATCCTCAGCGGCATAAGCCAGGCCCTGGAAGGCAGCGACTATCAACTCTCCGTACACGGCTTCCGGGATTTCGGCGACGCCTTTGACACAGCCCGCCGCATCGTCGATCAGAGCGCGGCCGACGGCCTGATCTTTTCCGGCGTGCAGGCCGACGATCCTCGTATCGACATGCTGGTCGAAAGCGATTTCCCATTCGTGTCGCTCGGCCGGTGTCGCAAGCCCCTCATCTACGCCCATGTCGATGTCGACAATGAGTGGGCGGCGTTCACCGCCACGGCGCGGCTGATCGCGGGCGGACATAGACGTATCGCCCTGATCAACGCCGATCGCCGTCTTTCCTACGCCCTCGACAGGATTGACGGATTTTCGCGCGCCTTTAACGAGGCGGGGCTTGCCGCATCGACGGACCTTGTGGCTGGCGGCGATCTGTCCACCCGCTTCGGCCGTGATGCCGCGCTCAGGCTTCTTGGCTTGCCCAGTCCGCCCACGGCCCTGGTGTGCATCAACGAATCCACCACCCTGGGCGTCCTGTCGGCGCTCGGCAGCCTTGACCGGCGCGTCGGGGTGGATGTCGACGTCATCGCCTATGACGACATCAACGTCAGCGCCTACTTCACCCCCCCGATCACGACGTTCTACCAGCCAATCGAACTTCTCGGCCGCAAGCTGGGCGAGTTCCTGCTGCGGCGCATGGCGGGCGAGGACCCGGCCAAGCTCGCCATGGTCTCGAGACCCGAGCTCATTGGCCGGCAGCCGGACAATCTCGGCGGGCGAAACCGCCGCTAATCATCAAAATGGGAGGAAGAGCATGAAGAAGATCTTGATCGGACTTGCGCTGGCGCTGTTGACGGCCGGCGCTGCCAGCGCCGCCGACCTTGGCGGCAAGCTGCTGAAGGTGGGTTCCGACACCACTTCGCCGCCGATGGAAAGCGTCGACACGGCGACCGGCCAGATCGTCGGCTTCGACGTCGATGTGATCAAGGCGGTCTGCGGCAAGATCAACTGCAAGGCTGAATTCGTCACCACCGGCTGGGACGGCATCTTCGCGGCTCTCGACCAAGGCAGTTTCGACCTGGTCGCCTCCGGCGTGTCCATCACCGATGAACGCAAGAAGGCCATGGATTTCTCGGACCCCTACATCGTCAACAGCCAGGCTGTCCTCATGCGCGTGGAAGACGAGGGCTTGTCCCTCGATGACTTCAAGGCAAAAGGCAAGAAGCTCTCGGCGCAGGCCAACACCACCGACGCACAGGTCGCCGAAAGCATCGTCGGCAAGGACAATGTGGTCGCGTATGACAGTTTCGCGGCCTCCGTCATCGCGCTGAAGAACAAGGACGTGGACGGCGTTGTAATCAACGGCGCCAATGCCGCCGCGTATGAAAAGGAATTTGCGGGTGAGCTGGTCGTGCCGATCCGGGATCTCCAGTCCGATCCGCTGGGGCTGGTCTTCCGCAAGGGCGACGAGAATGTCGCCGCCTTCAATGAAGGGTTGAAGGCGATCAAAGCCGACGGCAGCCTCGACGTGCTGATCGCCAAATACTGGGGCGCTAAATAGCTGCTTGAAAGGCTCCGGCGCCTGGCGCCGGAGCTGTCGTTGGGGGAGGACGGGACCGGATGCAGTTTCTGATGCGCCTGCGGCCGAGCAATCTGATCATCGTCGCGGCATTGCCGTTCATCGTCTATCTCTTTGCTTCGTCGGCAAACTACCAGCGCTCGCTTCGCGCCATCCTCGGCGTGGAGAACGGCTCGTCGGCCTTCGTGCCCGGCTTCCTGACGCTGGCTGTCGCCTTTTCCGCCGGCCTTGCCGTGTTCGTGTTCTCGCGCGCTTCGTCCAGATCGCCTCATCTTGCGACGATTGCCGCCGGGATCAATCTTGCCGCCGCCGTGCTGCTTGCGACAACCGGCCTGGTCTATCCCTTTATGGCATCGGTCGTGGCGAACGCTGTCGATCCGTTCACCTCCGATCTGGTGGTTCAGGGCGTTACGCCGCGGCGATTGACGGATGCCGCCGACCTCATGGTGCGCGGCCAGGCCACGCTCCTGTCGCGAGCCTATCTCGGCCTGACGGTCGTGATCCTCGGTGCGTTCTTCATCGTCGCCCGCAATGGGACCGGCAACGCGACATACCGTTTTACCCGCCTCGTGTTGGCGGCGGTGAACGGCGCCGGGTTGGTCTTCATCCTGCTTTTCGCGCATATCGCATTCGCGGCGGGTGTTGCCACGACGATCCGCGCGGCCGTCGCGGCCTACATGCTGGCGGCAATGATGGGGTTGCTCTGGGTTGGGCTCCTCAAGCTCAAATACAGCTGGCGGGCGGACCTGATCTGCATCGTGGCAACCATCTTCATGATCTGCGCCGCCGCGTGGTTCCTGCTTCAGCCGCGCGAAAGCTTCGTGCTCGCGGGTTCTCTCGCTGGGAAGGTCGCGGTCACGCCCGGCACGCCGTCCGGCATACTTGACGCCATCCGCTACGGGCAATTTCCCGGCGGCCCCGACAGCGAGGTGCCGCTGCGCACCTTTCGCGGCGCGCCGGAAGCGATCGATGCGATCGGCAAGATCCCCGGTGTCAGCGCAGCGCTTGTCCCGGCGGCAATAGCGCCGGCCAGCTTGCCGGTGCTGTGGCAGACGGAGGCGTTGAACGATCGCGACAGGGCGTTCGGCATCACGTTCGCCGCGCTGGCGATCGTGCTTGGCCTGCTGACCTTCGGCGGCCATATCCACCGCAGGCATCCGCTCTCGATCGGGTCGGAGTTCATTGTCGATACGATCCGCGGCATCCCGATGCTGGTTATCGTGCTCTATGTCGGCCTGCCGCTCGCCGGAGCGCTCAAGGATGCGACCCAGGGCGTGGTCGATCCGCCGAACCTGGTGCGCGGCATTGCCGCCATGGCGCTCGCCTATTCGGCCTATCTGGCCGAGATATTCCGTTCCGGCATCAATGCAATCCCCGCCGGCCAGATCGAGGCCGCGCACAGCCTTGGTCTGAACGGCTGGCGTACCGCCCGGCTGGTCGTGTTGCCGCAGGCTTTCCGCATCATCATCCCGCCGCTCGGCAACGAACTTATCGCAATCCTCAAGGACACGTCGCTGCTGTCGATCCTGTCGATCCGCGACATCACGCAGCGTATGCGAGAATTCCAGTCGGCAAGTTTCCTGCCGTTCGCGCCCTACAACTCAGCCGCCATCTTCTACATTTTCCTGACGCTGGCCGCGGCAAGCCTCGTCAGTACCATCGAGAGAAAATATGACATCAAGCATCGATAACGCGCGCCGGACCCTCGAAGCCCGCGCCTCCGGACTGGTCTTTCCGCACGGCTTCGTGTTCGGCGCCGCGACGGCGGCCTATCAGATAGAGGGCGCGCCTGACGCGGATGGCAAAGGCGAAAGCATCTGGGACCGGTTCTGCTGCGTTCCCGGCGTGATCGTGGACGGTTCGAACGGTGATGTCGCCTGTGACCATTATCATCGCTGGAAGGAGGATATCGCCCTGCTCAAGGCGCTCGGCCTTGGTGCGTATCGCTTTTCCCTCGCATGGACACGGCTTCTTCCGGAAGGTCTTGGTGAGGCCAACGCTAGGGGTATCGCCTTCTACGACCGGCTGATCGACGACCTGCTTGAAGCCGGTATCGAGCCCTATGCAACGCTCTATCACTGGGATCTTCCGCAGGCGCTGCAAGACCGTGGCGGCTGGTACAGCCGCGAAACGGCCATCGCCTTTGCCGATTATGCCCGGCTTGCCGCCCGCAGCTTCGGTGATCGCGTCAAGAGATGGACGACGCTCAACGAGCCCTGGACGTTCTGCTGGTCGGGACACGCGACCGGTGAGGATGCGCCGGGATTGCGGGACGGCGTGAAAGGCGGCGTGACCGCCAGCCATCATGCGCTGCTGGGACACGGCCTGGCTGTTCCGGCCATCCGGGCCGAGGTGGCGGACGCTTGCGTCGGCATCGTGTTCGATCTCAATGTCGCGGAGGCCGCCACCGACGACCCGCGCGATGTCGCGGCGGCACGGCGCTTCGACGGCGCCCAGAACCGCTGGTTTCTCGATGCCGTCTTCAAGGGCGCATACCCGCAGGATATGCTGGCGCTCTACGGCGATCTGCTGCCGCCGATCCAGGCGCAGGACAACGAGATCATCGCCGCGCCGGTAGACTATCTGGGCATCAACATCTACCGCCGCTCGGTGATCGCGGCGGGTGATGAACTGGCGCCGCTCAGCTATCGGCGGGTGCAGCCAGAAGGCATCTATTCCGCGGTCGACTACGAGATCTGGCCTCGCTGCATGTATGATATCCTGCACTATGTGAATGACCGCTACGCACCGCCGGCGATCTACATTTCCGAGAACGGCGTCGCCACGATGCCGGAGACTGTTGGCGAAGACGGGTGTGTCTGGGACGATCTGCGCGCTGCGTACTACGTCGATCACCTCGAGCAGGTGGCCAAGGCGGCGGCCGAGGGTGTGCCGGTGCGCGGTTATTTCGCCTGGACGCTGACCGATAATTTCGAGTGGGCCTATGGCTATACCACGCCCTTCGGCATCACCCATGTCGATTTCGCCACACAGCAACGCCACATCAAATATTCCGGCGGCGTCTACGCCATGATCGCCCGGCAGGAGACCGCGCCCGTCGCGAAGAGCGCCTGAGTTGACCGGAGACGAGCAAGGCGACCGCACGGTCCTCATAACCGGCGCTGGCCGCGGCCTCGGCCGCGAACTGGCACGGCAATACGCCCAGGATGACTGGCGCGTGATCGCTTGCGGGCGCACCCCTCCGACCCAAGGGTTCGCAGGCAGAACCGAGTTCCAGCCACTCGATGTCGCCGATCCGGCTTCCATCTTCGCCCTTGCCACGCGTCTCGCCGGCAGGCCGCTGGATGTGCTTGTCAACAACGCCGCCATCCGCAGCGAAATCAGTGGCCTGCACGATTTCGCCCCGGACGAATTCCTGAAGGTTATGCGGACGAACACGCTTGGCCCACTGTTGCTGGCGAGGGCACTGCGTCCGAACCTGGTTGAGGGGCGCATGCGGATCATCGCCAACATCGGCAGCCGCGCCGGTTCGATGGCGGAGGGGCTGCTCGACGACTACGATGACGATTATGCCTACCGCTGCTCAAAGGCTGCGCTCAACATGGTGGGCGCCCAGCTGGCGCAGGATTTGCGCGTCGACAGGATAACTGTGCTGTCGCTGCATCCGGGCTGGATGAAGACGGATATGGGTGGCGAACAGGCGGTCCTGGCGGTCGAGGACAGCGCGCGGGGCCTGCGCACGGTCATCGACGACGCAACACTTGAGGGTAGCGGCTCCTTCCGAACTTTCGATGGCATGCATATCCGATGGTAGCCGCACGGCACATCCGCAGTGTTCGCCGGCGTCATACAGGGTTCATCGTGCGGACATAGCGTCTTTTCTCAGTTCTTTGCTGCGATGCAATAGGAGTGGGACATGGTGGATATAGTTTCTAGCGAGGCGGGCATTCCGAGACCGGATCATCCGCTGGATCAATCGGGCAGCGCGAAGTGGTTCCTGCCGGCCTTCGGCGTGCTGGTGCTCGTCGGCATTGTCTATGTCGGCTACGCGCTCAGCCAGGACCTTGCGGTGGCCAAGACCGTGCCGTGGATACTGCTTGGCATCGCTTTGCTGATCGCGCTCGGCTTCGAGTTCGTCAACGGCTTCCATGACACCGCCAATGCGGTGGCGACGGTGATCTACACACGATCGATGCCGGCCGAATTCGCCGTCATGTGGTCGGGCGCCTTCAATTTCCTCGGGGTGCTCACCTCGAGTGGCGCGGTCGCCTTCGGCATCCTGTCGCTGCTGCCGGTGGAGCTGATCCTGCAGGTCGGCTCCTCCTCCGGCTTTGCTATGGTGTTCGCGCTGCTCGTTGCCGCGATCTTGTGGAATCTCGGCACCTGGTTCCTCGGCCTGCCGGCGTCGAGCTCGCACACGATGGTCGGCTCGATCATCGGCGTGGGTCTCGCCAACCAGTTCATGGCGCCAGCCGGCAGCGCCACCAGCGGCGTCGACTGGTCGCAGGCGACCAATGTCGGCGTGACCTTGCTGGTGTCGCCGATCATCGGCTTTTTCGCCGCCGCGATCCTGCTCTATGCAATGAAGCTTCTCATCCGCAATCCGGCGCTTTACGAAGCCCCGAAAGGCAACGCCCCGCCGCCCTGGTGGATCCGCGCCCTGCTGATCTTCACCTGCACCGGCGTCAGCTTTGCGCACGGCTCCAATGACGGACAGAAAGGCATGGGCCTGATCATGCTGATCCTGATCGGTGTCGTGCCGACGGCCTATGCGCTGAACCGCACCCCCGACATCAACTATCTCGAAGCCTACAAGTCGGCGTCGGTCAGCGTCGAAACGGCGCTGGGGAAATATGCCAAGCCAGGTATCACCGTCACTGATGCCAAGGCAGCTGTCCAGGACGCCGTGCGCACCAGGACCTGGAGCGATCAGACGACGGTTGCACTGCAGACCTACATCCACAACACGACGGCGGGCCTGCAGCCCTACGCCTCGGTCGACAACGTGCCGACCGATCTGGTCAGCAACGCGCGCAACGACATCTATCTGATCGGCGAGGCGCTGAAGCTGATCGACAAGAAGCAGTTGCTGCCGATGGAGGCCGCCGACCTGAAAGCGGTCACCGACTATCACAAGGCTGTCGACAACGCGACGAAGTTCATCCCGATCTGGGTGAAAGTCGCCGTTGCGCTGGCGCTCGGCCTCGGCACGATGGTTGGCTGGAAACGCATTGTCGTCACGGTCGGCGAGAAGATCGGCAAGAGCCATCTGACCTATGGCCAGGGTGCGGCGGCCGAACTCGTGGCGATGGTGACCATCGGCATGGCCGACCGGCTGGGGCTGCCGGTGTCGACAACCCATGTGCTGTCGTCGGGTGTCGCCGGAACGATGGCGGCGAACGGTTCGGGGCTGCAATGGGCGACGGTGCGCAATTTGCTGCTTGCCTGGGTGCTGACGCTGCCGTGCTCGATCACCCTCGCCTTCGTGTTGTTCATCATCTTCCGCCAGGTGTTCTGAGAGACCGTTTGGAAACTCTACTCTGGCGGCCATTTGGTGGCGTTTTCTGCGCTTCCGGTGCTCACGGACCAATGTCCGCTGCGCTCCGGTTCTCGAAACCACCACCAAATGACTCGCCAGAGCGAGTTTCGAAACAGTCTCTGAACACAGTCACGCATGGACATGGAAACGGCGCCGGGTTCGGCGCCGTTTTCGTTTGGGGCCTAGCTCGTTCCGGGCTGTGTTTGACCTCTTGTCATTCAAGGCAATGCCTTCAGGCATATTCCTATGCGCTGAAGGCATTGGCCGGTGTGAGCTGTGGGTTTTGCCGATGGCCTTCGTCCGGCCAACGCCCCGGCGAAGATCTCAGGTCGGATCTTCGCGATGCAGATCGTGGATGGCGACGCCGTCGACATTGGTCGGCATGGTCAGCCACTGGCGATGGCGCAAGGTGCGCTGCGTGTCCTCAAGCCCTGTATGCCAATGCTCGCGCATCGAGGTGCCTGAGAACTCATAGTCCTTGGCGTGACCCTCATAGCCTTTGTGCTGGTAGATCAGATGCACGATGTTGACAATGCCGGCGTCCGAATAGTCCTCGATCAGCGCTTCCTCGGCCGGCGTCCGCAACTCCTTCGGCACCCGTTTCAGCGCATCGAGCAGGCGCATCTTGAGGCCATGGATGCGTTTGAAATTGTCGGTGTTCTGCCGCGTGCGGCTCGAATACATGATGTCCTTGTGGCGGGACAACACGTCCGGCATGCTGCGCGGCAGCACGCCGCGCGCGCTGAACAGGTCGACCTGGAAGACCAGCGAAGAACGGTCCTCTTCCTGGTCGAGCAGATACTGCAGCGGCGTGTTGGAGACGATGCCGCCGTCCCAGTAATATTCGCCTTCGATGCGGATCGACGGGAAGGCGGGCGGCAGCGCGCCGCTGGCCATGATGTGCTCAGGTTCGATGCGGACCTTGTCGGTGTCGAAATAGACGAAGTTGCCGGTCCGAACATTGACCGCGCCGACGCTCAGCCGCTTCTTGCCGTCGTTCAAGATGTCGAAGTCGATCAGGCTTTCCAGCGTCTCCTTCAATTCGGCTGTGTCGTAGAAGCTGGTGGCGCCCTCGGCGCCCGATTGCTCGATCCACGGATTGGGGTTGCGCGGCTTGAAGAAGCCGGGCTGCCCCATGACCATGGTCATCCACGAACTGGTGCGGTTGCGGATGTCGCGATAGATGTCGCCTTCGGGCGTGTAGGCCCAGATCTTGCGGCCCGAAATCGTCTGCCAGAATTGCTCGAGCCGCTGCAGGCGCCGGCTTGATTCATTGCCGGCGATGATCGCCGCATTGATGGCGCCGATCGACACGCCGGAAAGCCAACTCGGCTCGCAGCCGGCGTCGGCCAGCGCCTGGTAGACACCGGCCTGATAGGCGCCGAGCGCGCCGCCACCCTGAAACACCAGCGCGATGCGGTCATACTGCGCCGAGATTTCCGCGATGGTGGCGGTGGCCTCCTTCTTGCGATTGCGTTCAAGCACGGCTTTGGTCTCCGACTTTGTTTGGGCACGATCTCTAGCGAAAACCGGTTCCCGCTTTTCGGGATCATGTCTGAATGGCTGATGCGCTCAGGTGCGGTCGGCGAGATAGTCGTGAACCACTTCGCCCAGCCCAAGCGTCAGGTCGGCGGTGAAGTGGACTGATGACACGATGTCGAGCACCGGCAACCGCGCCACGTCGGCCATGACGTGCGGCCGTAAATCGAGCGCGGCGGGCGCCGTCCAGGCTTCCTTCAGCGTGATGTCGGTGAGGTGGTAGCGGACCAGCTCGCAGATACGCGGCGTGCCGTCGACATGCGGGATGATCTTGATCAGGAAATTGGGCGCCGGCAGCGAAGCGAGGACAGAGCCGTGATCGGCGGCCTTGTGCTTGTAACCCATCGTGCCGGTGGCGCACAAAACGCTGCCATAGTGCAGCGTGCCGACGATCACCTCGCCTTCATGGACGATCTTGGGGTTGGCGAGCTTCTTGGGAAAGCCCCACAGTTCGCGACCGCCGGCGATCGGCGCGTCGTCGTCAAGATACATTGAATGGACGTAGGCGCCGTGCTGCCCCTTGTAGCGCACCGGGATGACCTGGCCGGTCTCGGTGTAGTCGCCGAAGCCGGTCGAATCCGGCATGCGGATGAATTCGTACTTGACCAGCGGCTCGTCGATTTCCAGCGGCTCCGGCACGACAGCCTCGAGCGCCTCGCGCGTCGTGCGGTAGGTGATGATGACATATTCGCGGTTGAAGAAACGGTACGGCCCGGGCGGGAAGGAGGGGTTGGTCAGCGGCATCGCATAGGCGCGCTTCACGACATCGGCGATCTGCAAGGCGGGTGCCCCATCGGTTCAGGAATGACTGCGCGAATGCGCTCCGGATTATGTTGCACGGCACCATGACAGTGCCGTGTCAGCCGCCTGACAGGCCCGTCGACGCCGTCGCAACACTGTAATCGCACCGACATATGACCGTGGCAGTGTCATGGTGCGGCGCACAAGCCGCCACGTTCATTCCCTCCCACCTCCTGCGAGATCATCATGGGTTTCCTGTCTTCAAAGAACGCGCTCGTCACCGGCTCGACCAGTGGCATTGGCCTGGCCATCGCCCGCGCCTTTGCCGCCGAAGGCGCCAACGTCACCATCAACGGTCTCGGCGACGCGGCTGCCATCGAGCAGGAGCGGGCCGGCATCGAGAAGGATTTCGGCGTCAAGTGCCGTTACTCCGATGCCAACATGATGGACGGCGCGGCGGTGAGCGCCATGGTGCATGAGGCTGAGGCAGCGTTCGGCAGTCTCGACATCCTGGTCAACAATGCCGGCATCCAGCATGTCGCGCCGATCGAGGAGTTTCCGGACGATAAGTGGGAAGCCATCATCCGCATCAACCTGCTCGCGGCGTTCTACGCCATCAAGGCTGCACTCCCCGCCATGAAGGCGCGCAAATGGGGCCGCATCATCAACACGGCTTCAGCGCATGCGCTGGTCGCCTCGCCGTTCAAGTCCGCCTATGTGTCGGCCAAGCACGGCATATCAGGCCTGACCAAGACGGTGGCGCTGGAAGCGGCGCTCGACGGCGTCACCGTCAACGCGATCGCGCCAGGCTATGTCTGGACGCCACTGGTCGAAAGGCAGATCCCGGACACGATGAAGGCGCGCGGCATGACCGAGGAACAGGTCAAGCATGACGTGCTGCTCGCCGCACAGCCGACCAAGGAATTCGTTACCGTCGACGAGCTTGCGGCGCTGACGCTGTTCCTGTGCTCGGACTCAGCCAAGCAGATCACCGGCACGACCCTGCCGATGGACGGCGGCTGGACGGCACAGTAAAGCGGAGTCGAGGCGTTTCGTTTGCCGGCTGATGTCGCGCCGCGCCAGCAAGAAGGCATTCCGAGTAGGGTCATGAAAATCATCCAGGTCTCCGATCCGCATCTGATGACACCGGGCGGTCTTCTGTACGGTTCCGATCCGCTCTCCAGGCTGGACGCCTGCCTTGCCGACATAAGCCGCAACCATGCCGATGCCGAATTGGTGGTGATTTCCGGCGACTTGACCAATGACGGCGAACGGGCCGCCTACGTTGCGCTGAAGGAAAGACTGGCGGGGTTCGTTCCGCCTTGCCGACTGATGCTCGGCAATCATGACGACCGGGCGCTGTTTGTCGAGATGTTCCCGGAAGCTGCCACCGAGCGCGGTTTCGTCCAGAGCGTTGTCGAGACAAGCGAGGGTCGCCTGATCCTGCTCGACACGCTGGACAGCGGCCATGTCGAGGGCAGGCTTTGCGACGCGCGCCTGCGCTGGCTGGGCGAGAGACTGGAACAGGCGCGCGACTGGCCGGTCTTCCTGTTCATGCACCATCCGCCGTTCAGGATTCACATCCCCGAACTTGACCGGGTCATGCTCACTGACGCCGATGCGTTGCACGATGTCCTGCTGCGTCACGGCAATGTCCGTCATATCTTCGCCGGACATGTCCATCGGCTGATCGCCGGCAGTTGGCGCGGCATTCCCGTCAGCACGCTGCGCAGCACCAACCATCAGACCGCGCTCGATTTTTCGAACAGCTGGAGCCTTGGCCACGAGCCTCCCGCCTATGCCGTGATCTTGATCGATGCGGACGGGGTGGTCGTCCATTTCCACGATTTTCCCGTCGGTGTGGCGGAATAACACCCGTTACCCACGGCACCAGCTTCTCCGGTGCGATGGACGCGACTTCTCGCTGGCCAAAACTCATTGCTGGTGCTGGACGTCGCGCGCTGCCGTGTCTCTTGCGGCGAGGAAAGCGATGATCTCAGCGTCGATCGCATCCATGTTGGCCGCACGGAACTTCTCATGCGCGCCAGGCATGACGACCGTTTTCATAGTGGCCATGTCGGATGCCCAGCCCTTGTATTGCGCCACTGTCGTGGCGCCCCATTCGGAACTGGCGAGAATGAGGATATCGCAGGGATAGGACGAGGGCACGAATCCGGCCGCTGCCTGCAAGAGCGCGCTCTTGAACGCCTTCCTGCGCAGATGTCGCCCAAGGCGCGTCTGTCCCAGGCCTAACGCGCTGAGCCCATCGCGCAACAGGCGCCAGTAGGTCACCTTGCGGGCGATCTGGCGACGCCTGCTCTCGGTCATGCGATCGTCCGGCATCGGTTTCAGCCAGGCCGAGCCGGGCGAGGGCGGATCGATGAGCACGAGCGCCGGCCGCTTGCCGGTCGCTTCATGGCTCAGCCGGCCGACCTCGATCGCCAGCAGGCCACCTGCGCATATGCCGCCAATGATGTCGGGATGCTGGCCGGTCACCGAAGTGAGTGCTTCAAAGTAGTTGGAGCTGAATTCGGCCATGCTGGAATAGGGCGTCTCGCCGGGCTCGAGCCCCATGCCGCGCACGGCCATGACGGCGTATTTCTGCTTCAGTCGCTTGCCGAAACGATTGGCGAACAGGGCCGAGCCGGAAATGCCATGGATCATGGCGATCGGCTCATAGCCGACATTGCCCGACACCGGCACGATCAGTTGACGGGCAGGATGGACCGGCACCAGCGCTGCGATCAGCCGGCCGAACTCGCGCGGTGTCTGCGCCCCGAGCAGGACAGAGGTCTGCAACTTGACGCCGAACCGCTTCTGCACGGCTAGTACCAAAGTCTCGGCCGTCAGCGAGTCGCCGCCGAGATCGAAGAAGTTGTCGTCGAGCTGAACCGTCGGTATTTGCAGTTCCGCGGCGAAGATGCCGGCGATCGCATGCGCCGGGCCATCGCCCGGCAGCGCGGCGGGCCGCACCCATTGTTGAACGTTCATCGGAAAGCCCCTAACCGATGCCTCTATGCGCCTTTTACGCACTGACAGTCCAGCGAACAACCCCGGCTGCCTTGTGCCGGGAGAAGCGGCGTCAAATCGCCTGACTTCTATGGGGTTCATCCGGGCCTGCGGTGAACCGCTTGACTGCGCGACATCAGGCTTTGCCCAGCGCTTTTTCGCCCCCGCCCGGGCTGCCGGGAAAGTGCCCTAAATGCGCACGGATTTGGACATTAGTCTTGACAGAAATACAGATGTTCAATACCCGTCAAGCAATTGAACAAGCCTGCAATGTGGGAGGAATAAGCGGTATGGCTTCCAATGTTTCGTTGACGGGTCTTGCCCGCGATCTCGAGGAACGCGCCAAGTCGGGCAAGCCTATCCGCATCGGCCTGATCGGCTCCGGCGAGATGGGAACCGACATCGTCACCCGCGTCGCCCATATGTCAGGCATCGAGATCGGCGCCATTTCCGAACTGAACCTGCCCGCGGCCAGCAAGGCGGTCGATATCGCCTTCCAGGAAACCGGGCATGCGCGCGAAGTCTCGAACGCGTCGGCGATGACGGCGGCGATGGAGGCTGGCAAGGTGGCGGTCACCAATGATGCCAGCCTGGTCATCAACAATGATCTGATCGACGTCGTCATCGACGCCACCGGTGTTCCCGCCGTCGGCGCGGAGATCGGGCTGCGCGCCATGGAACATGGCAAGCACCTGGTGATGATGAATGTCGAGGCCGATGTCACCATCGGCGCCTATCTGAAGAGCGAGGCCGACCGGCTCGGCGTCACCTATTCGCTGGGCGCCGGCGATGAGCCGTCTTCCTGCATGGAGCTGATCGAGTTCGTCTCGGCCATGGGGCACCCGATCGTTGCTGCCGGCAAGGGCAAGAACAATCCGCTCAACATCGACGCCATTCCCCCCGACTATGAGGAGGAAGCCAAGCGCCGGCACATGAATGTGCGCATGCTGGTCGAATTCGTCGATGGCTCCAAGACCATGGTCGAGATGGCGGCGATCGCCAATGCCACCGGGCTGGTTCCCGACAAGGCCGGCATGCATGGCCCGGCGGCGACGCTTGGCGAGTTGTCCAAGGTGCTGGTGCCGCAGAAGGATGGCGGCGTGCTGTCGAAGGTTGGCGTTGTCGACTATTCGATCGGCAAGGGTGTCGCGCCCGGCGTCTTCGTCGTCGCCGACATGTCGCATCCGCGCATCTCGGAGCGCATGGAAGATCTGAAGATGGGCAAAGGCCCGTACTTCACCTTCCACCGTCCCTATCATCTGACCTCACTGGAGGTGCCGCTGACCTGCGCCCGCGTCGTGCTCTACGGCAAGGCCGACATGGTGCCGCTGGCGAAGCCCGTGGCAGAGGTCTGCGCGGTGGCCAAGAAGGACATGAAGCCGGGCGAGAAGCTCGATGCGATCGGCGAATATTGCTACCGCGCCTGGATCATGACGACGCCGGAGGCGCGCGCCGCCAAGGCCATTCCCTGCGGCCTGCTGCAGGGCGGCTCGGTCACCGCGCCGATCAAGAAGGGCGAGCTCATCACCTATGCGAATGCCGCTCCCGCAGCGGGCTCCAAGATCGCCGAACTGCGCGCGCGCCAGGACAAGCTCGTCTACGGGTCCGTGGGAGCGTGATCATGGCCGGAGCCAGCAAAGCCGTCACTGATAGTCGCGCCAATCTGCCCTTCGTCTATCGCCAGTACAGCGCCGAGCAGCTCAGGCAGGTGCTCTACAAGATGTACCTTATCCGCCGCTTCGAAGAAGGCGCGGAGGAGTGCTACACGCGCGGCCTCATCCACGGCACCATGCACCTGTCGATCGGCCAGGAAGCCAGCGCCATGGGCATCTGCATGCCGCTTGCCGAGGATGACCAGATCACCTCGACGCATCGCGGCCATGGCCACTGCATCGCCAAGGGCGCCGAGGTCAAGCGCATGTTCGCCGAGTTCTTCGGCAAGACCACCGGCTACTGCAAAGGCCGTGGCGGCTCGATGCACATCGCCGATGTCGGCAAGGGCAATCTCGGCGCCAACGGCATCGTCGGCGGCGGCATCCCGATC
>NZ_RZQG01000399.1:0-5316 GCF_003998635.1 Mesorhizobium sp. M7D.F.Ca.US.004.03.1.1 | reverse complement strand
CTCCAAGACCTACACCTCGGAATTCGTCAAGAACGCCAAGTAGCAGACCATGCCGGCGCGATGCGCGTCGCCGCGCCGGCAACCGTCGGTTTTTCACGTCCGGCGGCTCTGGCCGACGGCGGGCGTCCGCTCGAACCCGGAGTTCCATCATGACCCATGAAAAGACCACACCAGCGATTGAACTGATCAATGTCAGTCGGCGGTTCCTCACACCCACCGGCAAATCACTGACGGCGCTGCGCGATTTCACCATGACCGTCGAGCGCGGCGAATTCGTCGCCGTTGTCGGTCCGACCGGTTGCGGAAAGTCCACCACCCTCAACCTCGTCACCGGGTTGGCCAGTCCAAGCGCCGGCGAGGTTCGTGTCATGGGCGCGCCCGTCAAGGGAATAGACCCGCGCATCGGTTTTGTTTTCCAAAGCGATGCCTTGTTTCCCTGGCGAAATGTGATCGAGAATGTGATGGCTGGCCCGCTCTTTCGTGGCAGGGCGAAGTCGGATGCCACGGCCGCGGCACGCGACTGGCTGGCGCGCGTCGGCCTGTCGCGTTTCGAGCAGCACTATCCGCACCAGCTTTCCGGCGGCATGCGCAAACGTGTGGCGCTGGCCCAAACCTTCATAAACGGCCCTGAGATCCTGCTGATGGACGAACCGTTTTCGGCGCTGGACGTGCAGACACGCGTCCTGATGCATGAGGAATTGCTGCGCCTGTGGTCTGAGGCAAAGGCGTCCGTGGTCTTCGTAACGCATGATCTCGAAGAGGCGATCGCGCTCGCCGACAAGGTCTATGTCCTGACCGCCGGACCGGCCACGGTAAAGTCGGTCTACACGATCGATCTGCCGCGGCCGCGCGTGGTCGCCGATATCCGCTACGAGCAGAGCTTCATCGATTACTCGCGCACGATCTGGGCTGATCTCAAGGAAGAGGTCGAGACCAGCTATGCACGTGCCGCGGCCTGAGGAGGAACGCCATGACCGATGCTACCATCGACATCAGCGCAGGAGCTTTCAGGCCGGGCACTTCCGATGCGGAAATCGAGGCGGCCGCCGCCAAGGCGGCACGGAATCGCCGCCGCACGGTGATGTTCTGGCGGGTCGCGATCCTGGTCGCCTTTCTAGGCTTGTGGGAAATTGCCGCGCGCCAAGCGTGGATCGACCCGTTCTTCTACGCAATGCCGAGTACGATCACGCAGCGGCTCTATGAATGGACGACGGAAGGAACGTCCGAGGGTCCCCTCTGGTATCATCTCTATGTCACCATGGAGGAGGCGGTCATCGGCTTCGTCACCGGCTCGGTTGCCGGTATCATCATCGGCGTCGCGCTCGGGCGCAACCGCATGGCTGCCGACATTTTCTCGATCTACATCAAGGTGATCAATTCCATTCCGCGCGTCGTCCTGGCGCCGATCTTCATCATGATCCTCGGCCTTGGCCTCGCTTCGAAAGTGGCGCTTGCCTTCGTGATGGTTTTCTTCGTTGTCTTTCACAATGCCTTCCAGGGCGTGCGCGAAGCCGACAGGGCAATGATTGCGAACGCCCGCATCCTGGGCGCGTCCAATTGGCAGCTGACCCGTTCGGTGATTGTCCCTTCGGCGATGAGCTGGATCTTCGCCAGCCTGCATGTCAGCTTCGGCTTTGCCATCATCGGCGCGATCGTTGGCGAGTTCGTCGGCTCGCGTTACGGTATCGGCCTGCTGATCAACATCGCCAAGGGTTCCTTTGACGCCGCTGGCATGTACGCCGCGATCGTCATCGTCATGGTGGTGGCGCTGGGTGCTGAATATCTGATGACCATGGTCGAGGATCGCCTGGCGAAATGGCGTCCCCAGCCCCTGCATGAGACGCAGTGAGCGGCGACAGACCTTAGCTGCTTGCCAGCGGCAGCCTTACCTCGACCACCAGACCGCCGGCCGCGCCATCCCCGAGGGTGACGCGGCCGCCGGCATTGTCGACGACCTCGCGCACAATGGCCAGGCCAAGCCCGCTGCCTTCCTCGGTCGATCCAGCAATGCGGTAGAAGCGTTCGAACACATGGTCTCGCTCATCCAACGGGATGCCGGGCCCATCGTCGGCGACCGTCAGCACGGCTTCGCCGTCGATGGTCGCCAATTTCACCGTGACGCTGCCGTCGGCCCGGGAGTAACGCAGCGCATTGTCGACGAGGTTGACGATCATCTCTCGCAACATGGTGCCGTCGCCGATGACCGGCACCGGACCGGTCTCCTCGAGGCCGAGATCGATATTGCGGCCGATCGCTGTCGGCGCCTGCGTTTCCAGCACGTGGCGGGCGGCTTCGGTAAGGTCGATATGGTCGGCGCGCGGCCGCCGGCTGCCCGGCTCCGCCCGTGACAGGGTCAGAAGCTGTTCGGCCAACCGCGCCAGCCGGCCGGAACTGGCCTGCAGCGCCATCAGCGCTTCCTGGCGCGCGTCGGAGGCACTTTCGCGCAGCGCGTAGCTTGCCTGTGTCGACAGCAGCGCCAGCGGTGTCCGCAACTGGTGCGCCGCATTGGCGATGAAGCGGCGTTGCGCCGCCATCTGCGCCCGCACGCGCTCCATATAGGCGTTCAGCGCATCGATCAGCGGGCGGATTTCGCTTTGCGCCCCTGGCACTTCGACCGGATCCAACTCGCTGCGGCTTGGCGAGCGCACCGCGTCGCGCAACCGGATCAAGGGCGCAAGGCCGCGATGCAAGCCCAGCAGAACGAACAAACCGGCAATCGCCACCAGCGCCAGTTGTTGGGCAAAGGCGCCAAACCAGAGACGCTGCACCATGGCGTCGTGTCCGGCAAGCGTGACGCCGACCGTAACGGTGATCGGCGAATCGTCTCCGGCGCCGACCACCGTGTGGCTGAAGGTCAGCAACCGCAGCCGATGGTCGCGATAGGTTGCCTCTGTGTCCGGGGACTTCGGTGCTTCCGGCAGATCCGGATAGCCGGTCAGCAGCCGCCCTCCGGCGGTCTTGACATGGTAGTAGACGCTGTCGTGATCGCCGGTGTCGAACATCTCGATCGCCGCCGGCGGTATCGTGGCGTCGAGCATGCCGTCAGTCACGGCGACGCGTTCGGCGATAGCACGCGCCGAGCCCATCAGCATGCGATCGGTGACGAGGTCCGCGGTTGCCAGCGCGTTGCGGTGGCTGGTCCACAGATTGATGGTGGCGAGGCCGACGAGCGGCAACACCACCCAAGCAAGAAGCTGCAAGCGGAGACTGTTAATCCTCATGGCGCCTAGTCTTCAAGGCGCAGGAGATAGCCGAGGCCGCGCAGCGTGACGATACGGACCCGCGCCCCTTCGAGCTTTTTGCGCACGCGGTGCACATAGATCTCGATGGCGCTGGGGTCGGCGTCGGTCTCGAAATCATAGATAGCGGCCGACAATGCCGCCTTGCTCACCGTGCGCCCGGCCTTGACTACAAGCTGTTCGAGCACCGCGTGCTCGCGCGGCGTCAGCGCCAGCGTCTCGCCGGCGAGCGAAAACAGCCGCGTGTTGGTGTCGAAGACGAGATCGCCGCAGGCAACGACCGGCGCGGTGCGGTCATTGGCTCGGCGCAATTGCGCACGGATGCGCGCTTCGAGCTCTTCGATCTGGAAAGGCTTCGCCAGATAGTCGTCGGCGCCTTCATTGAGGCCCTTGACCCGACCGTCGAGACTGGCATTGGCGGTCAGCACGATCACCGGCACCCGGTTGCCACGGGCCCGCAACATGCGCAGCACCTCCAGCCCGCTCATGCGCGGCAGCGCCAGGTCGAGGATGACAAGCGCGTGGTCGCCGGCTGCGAGCGCGTGTTCGACATCCTCGCCATCATGGACGATGTCGACGACATAGTTCGCCTGACGCAGGGTCTTGCCCAGCCAATCCGCCAGTTCGCGATTGTCTTCTACAAGCAGCAACCGCATTTCTATCGCTGTCCTGGGGTGCAGGTCACCCGGATTTCCGCCCGCTTCTTCAACTGGCACCGCTAAGTCGCGCCCGATTGATGATCGTGCACAAGCGATAATCTCGATCCATCCGCAAGGCAAATGCAGGAGATCCAGAAGTTCAGATGGTGGCGTGGCCGCACAAATCGAACCGATCGGTTCGTTTTCTGTTGACGGACCGTGCAGCACGTAGTGAACACCGGCGGCCAGAATGCCTTGGTGTGGAAAACGACGTTTTCAATAAGTATCTGATATTATTTATAAAAATTATCCCTGCCGAACCCCCTTGCTGAATTTCAAGGGGCGGATTCACACGGCCTATGGAACATCTTCGTGATTGGAATCCGCGGCGAGGCAAACCCATCTCGGGGTGGTCCGAGCGACGCGAAATTCCTCCCAAGGGCACGCCACTAGACGGACAGAACAAACACTGGAGTAAATAAAATGACCAAGATCGCTCTTACCGCCGCCGCTATCCTCGTTGCCACGGGCACTGCTTTTGCCGGCAGCGACAACTATGGCTCTTACAATGCCAACCAGCCGGTTGCCAACCAGTCGGCTTCGAGCCAGTCGCTTTCCAACATCGACACCTCGCACACCGGCTCGATCGTGAAGTCCGAAAAGGCACAGGGCGACGCTAATGCCAAGGTGCCGGCTCAGTCTGGCCAGGGCATCTGGGGCCACTGAACAACGCAGGCCTTGATTACTTGACTACAAAGAGCGGTGGGCTTGGCCCACCGCTCTTGTTTTTTGCGCGGAGGAATAGGCACCGGCCGGCGGCTTCGGCTCAAGGCGCCAATCCTGCAGTCGGCAAAAAAACATTCCACATCCAGGAATAAAACCGGACTGCCCAGGGTCTTGTCCTTAGCGGAACCGTCCTCCCAAGACGCCGCCTGACGGAAAGAACCAGGAGACTTGAAAATGAACAGGATTTCTCTTATCGCCGCCGCCATTCTCGTTGCCACGGGCAGCGCTTTTGCCGGCAGCGACCACTACAACTCCACCAGTACCAACCAGCCGGCTGCCCCGGTTGCCGGCGTCGATCATGCCGTCACCGGGGCGGTCAAGAACACGAATATGGCTGAGCACAAGGCTGCCGGCACCAGGACGAAGACCACCACCGATTGGCCGGAACCCGGCCAGGGCATCTGGGGCAACTGATGTCTCGGGCGCCGCGGGTTTGACCCGCCGCGCCCGCTCGACACCAGATTTCTAGCCCAGATCCTTTGGCCGCAGACAATGTGTCAGCCGGGCGGAGGACAGGCCGGACCAGTCGCCCTCGAAGACGAAGCGCGCAAGGGCAGCAGTCGGGAATTTTTCATCGAGCTTCTTGCGCGCCTTGGCCTCCGACTCTGGTCCGGCAAGCTGTCTGGCCAAATCCTCCAGGCCCGGATTGTGGC
>NZ_RZQG01000398.1:0-5319 GCF_003998635.1 Mesorhizobium sp. M7D.F.Ca.US.004.03.1.1 | reverse complement strand
GAGACTACGATGGCGCGGTCGGGCCAGTCCTTCTTGACCTGCTTGATCTCGCGCAGATTGACCTGCAGGTCGCGGTCGGTGATCAGCTCGATGTTGTTGAGGCCGAGCAGGCGGCGGTCGGCGCCCCAGATCGCGCCATAGCGCGGGCCGTTGACGTTGACCACCGGCGGACCTTCCTCGCCCAGCGTCTTCCACACCACGCCGCCCCAGCCGGCCTTGAAGGCGCGGATGACGTTGTAGGCCTTGTCGGTCGGCGGCGCCGAGGCCAGCCAGAACGGATTTGGCGATTTGATGCCGACGAAATTGTTGCGGATGTCTGCCATGACAGGTCCCTTTCAGCCGAGACGAAGGAGCAGTTCGACGGGTGCGAGAATGCCGCCTTCAAGCGCGGCGGTGATATTGGCGACCTTGGTGCGGGCGTCCTCGCCCATGATGAGGCCGACGCCGGGCGGCGGCTTCCTGCCTTCCGCTTGCGCGGCGGCCATTCGAGCACGTATTGTCGCGAAGAACTCGACGGCAAAAGCGCCGCGTGGCCGTTCAGCGGTCACCGAGAACCCCGCGGCGACTGCCGCCGAGCGATAGTCGTCCGGCGTAGCGACGAAGGACATGGTTTCATCGGACGCCCATGGCAACGGATAGGTCAGCGCTCCGTCCTTCAGCCGCATGACATCGTAGACGGCGAAGACACCGCCCGACCGCAACACGCGGGCAGCCTCGCTCATCAGCTTCGGCTTGTCGGGAAGGTTCATGCCGACATGCAGGATCATTGCCGCATCAAAGCTGGCATCGGCGAATGGCATGTCCAGCGCGCTGCCTTGCACGAAGCGCGTCTTGTCGGCCAATCCGGTTCGCTTCGACAGGCTGGTGGCGATATCGACATAGCTTTGCGTCAGGTCGATGCCGGTAACATCGGCGCCGATGCTGTTCGCGACAAAGCGGGCCGGACCGCCGACACCGGATCCGATATCGAGAAGCTCGGCCCCTGGCTTCAACCCCATCCGATCGATGAGTTCCCTGGTGGCGGCGACACCGCCAATATGGAATTCGTCGACCGCTTCGAGATCGCCGGCACGCAGATGGGCAATTTCCACGCCGGTATCGGCGAGCGCGGCAAGGATCCGCTGCTCTAAACCCGATATGTCGTAGTGACGGGCGATGCCCGGTTCCACCGTAGCCATGATCCCTATCCCTGCGTGAGACTCCTGTTGATGCTCTCCGCCGCGTCGCGGCCTTGCGCCACGGCCGAGACGGTCAGGTCGTCGCCGCCGAAGATGCAGTCGCCGCCGGCCCAGACTTTCGCCAGCGAGGTGCGTCCTTCCGCATCGACCTTGATGCGGCCGGCTTCGAGGTCGATCGACGCACCGCTGCCGTTGAGCGCGGCCGGCACAAAACTCTGGCCGATTGCCTTGAACACCTGGTCGGCGGTGAGCGTCAGCATCTCGCCGGTGCCGGCAAGCCTGTCGCCGTTCATGGCGGTGTATTCGAGTTCGATGGCCGATACCTTGCCCCCGTCGACGATTACCCGCTTCGGCTGCAGCCAGTGGCGGATGGTGACGCCATTGGCGGCGGCCAGATCCTGTTCGAACCCGGAAGCGTTCATGTGCTCCTGGCCGCGCCGGTAGCAGATCGTCACCTCCTCGGCGCCGAGCAGTTTCGACTGCACGGCCGCGTCGATCGCCGTCATGCCGCCGCCGATGACGACCACGCGGCGGCCCACCGGCAGGCCGGAAAGGTCACTGGCCTGACGCAGTTCGGCAATGAACTCGACCGCATTGATGACGCCGTCGGCGTCCTCGCCATCGGCGCGCAGCGCATTGACGCCGCCAAGCCCCATGCCGAGAAACACCGCGTCGTAGTTGCGGATCAGGTCGGACAGCTGGTAGTCGCTGCCGAGCGCCTTGCCGTTCTGGATGTCGATGCCTCCGATCGCGGTCACGTAGTCGACTTCGGCCTGGGCGAAATTGTCGACGCTCTTGTAGGCGGCGATGCCGTATTCGTTGAGGCCGCCGGCCTTCGGCCGCGCTTCGAGGATGGTCACGTCATGGCCATGGCGGGCGAGCCGATGCGCGGCGGCAAGCCCAGCCGGGCCGGCGCCGACCACGGCGACCGTCTTCCCGGTCGGCTCGGCGCGTGGATAAAACTGCTTGTTCTCGCCCATGGCGACATCGGTGGCGTAGCGCTGCAAGCGGCCGATCTGCACCGGCTTGCCTTCCGCCACCTCGCGCACGCAGACTTCTTCGCACAGCGTCTCGGTCGGGCAGACGCGCGCGCACATGCCGCCCAGGATGTTCTGGTCGAAGATGGTCTTGGCTGAACCGATCGGATTGCCGGTCGAGATCTGGCGGATGAACAGCGGAATGTCGATCGAAGTCGGGCATGCATTCATGCACGGCGCATCGTAGCAGAAATAGCAGCGGTCGGATTCGACCAGCGCCTCGTGGTGATCGAGCGGCGGGTGCAGGTCGGAAAAATTGTCCGCATATTGGTCGGCCGAGAGCCTGCCGCCTGCAATGCCTTCCCTGAATTGGCCTTCTGGCATCGTCAGTTCCCCATGTTTTGTTTTGGGGAAGGCTAGCACGTTTTATTTTTTTATCAATTGGTCAATTTTCGACGCAAGCCCCTGAAAAGGCTGGACAATAACATGACTTTTTCACTCATATTATTGCGACTGCGGTTGCGTTTGCAGCGGGAGCGAAGGGGCGGGCTCAAGTCCGCCGTGGATAGCCCTGACCTCGTCCGCGACCAGTTGCTGCAACCGCCACAGATTGCGATCGTGGATGCCGAACGCTTCGAGGTGGCTGACCGTGTTGTAGAGGTATTCGGCCCCGGATCCGATATGCCCGCAGGCCCTGGCCAGCACGCTCGCCACTCTGTCCAGCGGCTGGTTCAGCGACGTTCCCCTGCCCTTCACGCCGACTCAGAAGCCAAGCGCACGCAGCGCGCCTTGCGGCGTATGTACCGGCAGCCACCTGACCGTGTCGATGCTTTCGTGGTCGCTGATTTCGCGTCGCAGCAGTCTTTCGATCTGGCCCGGTTTTTCGCCCTCCGGCAAACGATAGATCACCCCCTTGCAGCGTCCGCCCCGTTCGAGTGCCATCATCAAACCCGGCTGCTCGGCGCTGCCGCGCCAGCGCACCATGTCGAGGCAGAAGGAGCGGTGCCAGCCAAAGGCGGTGGCGAGCTGTTGCTCGACCGACTCGAATTCCGGCTTCCAGATCAGCGATCCGTAGGCGAACACCCATAGCGGCCCCTCGTCGGCTTCCTCGGACAGCCGCAAGGCAAGGGTGCGGAAATCCTCGTCGTTCAACTCCGTCCAGCTCGGGTCCGGACCGGGATCGGCCTCTTCCCGATGGCACAGTGCGACAAGCTCGGGCGTGAGCGACATCAAGCGCATGAACGACAACCCCTCATCACCGCAGAGAAATCGAAAACCGCGGGGCGCGCAACCGGGGAACGCTTGGCATGTAGAGACATTGTTGTTCGGGCGGTGTCGGATTTCTGTCGTGAAGATCGTCCTAGGATGGATCGGACGACGATCGATGCATGAAAGGTGAGGAGACCGAAAATGCCAAAATCCCCGATGCCCTTCTTCTGGTACGAATTGATGACCACAGATCTCGACGCCGCCGAGACGTTCTACCCCAAGGTGGTTGGCTGGACGGCGCAGCCTTTCGACGTGGCGCCCGGCATGCCGCGCTATGTCGTCATGAATGTCGGCGAGCGTGGCGTCGGCGGCCTGATGACGATGCCCGAGGATGCCGCCAAGATGGGCATGCCGCCCGCCTGGCTCGGCTACATCAAGACAAGTGAAGTCGATGCCTCGACGGCATCGCTGGAGAAAGCCGGCGGCACCGTTCATCGCCAGCCCGACGACATTCCGGGCGTCGGCCGCTTTGCCGTCGTCGCCGATCCGCAGGGCGCGACCTTCATGTTCCTGCAGCCGAACGGTCCGGACCAGCCTGTCGTGCCGGCCAGCACGCCGGGCCATATCGGCTGGCACGAGCTCTATACGAGTGACTGGAAGGCCGCGTTCGATTTCTATTCCGACCAGTTCGGCTGGGTCGATGCCGGCGATTTCGACATGGGCCCGATGGGCACCTACCAGACCTTCACGGCCGGCCCCGAATCCGGCGGCGGCATCATGAACAAGCCGCAGCAGATCCCCGTGCCGGTCTGGCAGTTCTACTTCAATGTTCCGGCCATCGATGCGGCGGCCAAACGGGTGACCGACAATGGCGGCAAGATCCTGATGGGGCCGATGGAGGTCCCCGGCGGCAGTTGGATCGTGCAGTGCCAGGACCCGCAAGGCGCACACTTCGCCTTGATGGCGCCGGTCCGCTGACGGCGATAAACACCGCTGGTACAAAGCGCCGGCCCTTCATCGCACCACCGATGAAGGGCTGTATTCCTCTGCTTGGCGACCGATTTATTCCGGCGCCAGCACCGCGACCTTCAGGTCCGCCTTTTTCGCACCGCTGAACTGGACGGTGGCCGGGCCGGGCGCAAGCTTGAAGCGCACGCTCTTGCGGATGCCGGGGCAGGTTTTCACGCCGCTATAGCCCGCCGACTTGATGGCGTGGCCATCCTGAATAACATCGACCCAGGCCTCGCCTGACAGACTTATCTGGATGGCTCCCTTAGGCGGCACTTCCACGCTGGCGACGGCGCCAAACGTGTCTGAGGCCGGGGCACGTTCGGGTGCCAGTGCGAAGCCGGCCTTCTCCACCGGCACAAGTGCCAGATCCGCGGCAGCGCCCACCGCCAGCGTTGCTCCCGACGGTGTTGCCGGGGCGGCGGCAAACAGCGCCTGTTCCCGCGTGACCGGCCACTTGAAGGCCTCACAGCCGGCCTCCTCGGCTATGGCGAAGCTGGTACTTGCAAGGATTGCGAACAGGCTGATGACGAGTTTTTTCATGGCAAAGGGAACCCACATGTTCGGAACAGCCATCCATCGATACAACCATTGCGATACAAATGCAACCTTGACGAGAAAAATATGAAAGGTCAGGGCGGGAACATTTCCGGTCACCGATTGTTGATGGCGGACCATGGGAAGTGAATGGTCCGATGCCCGGAGATAATCTACGGCCGGTCCGGGAGGCTAAACGGAGTTTTAGATGAAGCTTTTCGAAAGCCTCGCCAAATACCAGCCGCAAGCCCTGGGCATGCTGCGCATCGTGACCGCGCTGCAATTCATCGAACACGGCACCCAGAAATTGTTCAATTTTCCTGTCAGCGACCAACCCCATGCGCTCACTGGGTTGACGATCGCCGCTGGAATTCTCGAATTCGCCGGCGGCATTCTGCTGGCGCTGGGCC
>NZ_RZQG01000397.1:0-5323 GCF_003998635.1 Mesorhizobium sp. M7D.F.Ca.US.004.03.1.1 | reverse complement strand
CGGCCGAGCCCGAGCCGTCCTTCGGCCCTTGAGGGCTCACCGGCGCGAAAGGATCTTCTGGGCGGCATGGCCCGGTTCGCCGAAGAAGCCGGCCAGCGCGTCGACGGTCTGCGCCGGGTTCTCCTCGGGAAAGAAATGTCCACCTGGCATCGCCTGGCCGCGCACGTCATCGGCCCAGCCGCGCCACAGCGCCAGCGGCCCGCCTTCGCCGGCATACCATTCGGCCAATGCGCCTTGACCGCTCCACAGCGCCAGCAGCGGGCAACGGATGCGCCGGCCGGCGGCCTTGTCCGAACGGTCGTGCTCGCGGTCAAGCGTCGCCGCTGCCCGGTATTCCTCGCAGATTGCATGGATGTGGGAAGGGTCGCGCAAGGCATCGACATAGGCCCGACGCACTTCGGCTGGAAACACCGACGGTGATGAGCCCCAGCCGCTCAACGCATTTTCGATGATCGCCTCGGCGGCGCCAGCCAGGATCTTTTCCGGCAACGGCTCGGGCTGCGCCAGCAACGACCATGGCCAATAGCCCAGCGCCAGCCTGGCGTCGGCTCGATCCCAGACATCGGCCGTGGCTATGATGTCGAGCAAGGCGAGCTTTTCGATGCTGTCGGGATGATCAAGCGCCATGCGGTAGCCGACACGCCCGCCGCGATCATGGCCGGCGACCATGAAGCGGCTGAAACCAAGTTTTTCCATCAGCGCCACCATGTCGGCGGCCATGGAGCGCTTGGCGTAGGGCGCGTGATCGGGAGTGGAGGCCGGACAGGAACTGCCGCCATAGCCGCGCAAATCGGCGCAGACGACGCTGAACCGGTCGGCCAGGACGGGCGCAATGTCGTGCCACATCAGATGTGTTTGCGGAAAGCCGTGCAGCAACAGCAGCGGCGGGCCACTGCCGGCACGCAGGCAGAATATGCCGGCATCACCGGTGTCGATTTCCGCGCTTTGAAACTCATTGAACATGGTCGCCTCCGGCACGCGCAACGGGCGGCGAACGGATTTGGTTGCAACACGGCTGGCGCGCAAGCGGCCAACCTTTTTCATCGACAGGCGTTGTCCCTGTGAAGGGAAAGGTCGCCGCGGGCGGCCGTGACAGGAAGAAGGAGGCCGAGATGAGAATTCTCGCCATCGTCCCATTCAGCCTGATGCTGGCGCTGGCAATGCCGGCTGCGGCCCAGCAGGACGACAGCCAGGCGCCGCAGGCCGATAAATGCCGGGTCCAGACGGAGCAAGACGCAAAACAGGAACAGCAGCCTGGCAGCGACAATCTGACGGAGAAGCTCAACGATTGCGGCGGTGTGCTGAAACCGCCCGCGACCGGCGACCAGGGAATGGCAGCGCCGGCGCCCGATGAAGGCAAGATGCCGGTGATCAAGCCGGGGCAGGTGCCGGCTCAGCCGCCGAAACAATAAACGCAGGCTCGCCGGTATCATCGCTCAAGCTAATGGAACCTCGGTTTCCCAGGAACGTTTCTCTCACGACTGGAATTTGGAGAGATTATTGTGAGAGATATTGCGACCACGGCCACATTGCTTGCCTCGATTGCCGTTGTGATTGCTTTGGTTCTGCTGGCGCCAAAGAGTTTTGGCTTCGAAAGCTCTAACCCGATCGTACAAGGCGAGCTTCCCGCCGAGTGATCAGACCGATTTTGCACCAAAAAGCAGGCGAGGCACCGTGCCTCGCCTGCTTCTTGGTGCCTTACCGAACCAGCACGCCGGCATGGTTGCAGAGCGCGGCGAACGCTTCCTGCGCCTCGGCGGCACCCGCCTTGCCTTCCAACGCTGCTTCGACCTGTTCGCGCGCGGCCTGATAGAACGGGCCGCGCTTGGCCTGCGGCCAGTCGATGAGGATTTCGCTGGCGTCCCCGAGCGTGGTGATGTCGCGGATCGTGTCGGAGCCATGCGGTCTGATCCGCATCGGCGTGGACAGCATCAACTCGGCCATGTCCTGTTTTCCGCTACTGGAGGAATTTTGCTTCGCGCGCGGCGTCGATCATTGCCCGCATCGCCTTTTCCGGCGGCGTCCAGCCGTCCAGCGCGTCGCGACAGCTGCGCAGCGCCGCCCGGTATTGCCGGCCCTGGCCGGCCGGCCAGTCGCCGAGGCATTCCAGGCCTTCCCAGGCACTGCGCACGACGCGCTCACGCTCGGGGGCAAACTTCAACTTGATGGGTCGGGGAAACATCTTGTCGTTCAACGGTCGTCTCCGTGACTGATGCATGTCGCCCAAAAGTGCACAGCGGTTTTGGGGAAAACGATATGCACAAAGAACGAGGCGCCGGATAACGTCGCCGGCAGGGGTGGGTTCCCTGCCGGCGAGATCAAATCTCACTCGGCCGCGTCGGCATCCGACAGCGACCTCGGCGTCGGCACTTCGGCGTCGTGCGCCGCCGGCCGGTCATGCTCGAACTGTTCGGTGTCGGGCAAGGCATGCAGCCAGGTCTCGCGCCTTGAGGTCCACAATTCATATTCGGGTACGAGATCGGTCGGCGCGATGTCGAGGCTGCCGATCGTCACCTCGGCCTCGTTGTCGTCAACCCAGGCGACGCGGCCACCGCAGGTCGGGCAGAAGCTGCGTGTGCCATAGGAACTGACAAGGCCAGTCGTCTCGAAGGCCTCGCGCGGCCAGATGGCAAAGGCCGAATAGACCGAGCCGCCGGCCTTGCGGCAATCCTTGCAATGGCAAAGACCAATGCGCAGCGGCGCACCGCTGACCGAGAACTGCACGCCGCCGCACAGGCAACTGCCGGTCCTGCGTATGGTGTCGGACATGGCAACCTCCGTCATTGCGTGGCGCTGCGGGCCGGGTGCTCGTCTGGCACAGAGCCGGATTGGCTCGTCCGGGACAGAGCCGCATCGGCTCGTCCGGATTGAGCCCCGTCCCGATCCCGGGAAAGGCCTAGCCGCGCGCCGCCATATGGGCATCGAGCTTCTTGCGCGATGGCCCGTAGCGCTTGATGATGGTCTGCGCCTCGCTTGGCGGGATGCCGTATTTGCGGGCAAAGGCGGCGACCTCGTAAGGCTCTTCGCTCGAGACCAGCTTGCGGTCCTGTTTCGTCTTCGACTTGTCGTCAGCCATCCCAGGCCTCACTTTCTGTTGTCGGGGAAACGCGCAGCCGTCGGCGCCCGATCCCGCGATCAACAGGACATAACACAGATCGGCGTCGCTGGTTCCACCGGCACGACAATAACGCCATGCCCCGCCAAACGCCGCCAGGTGCGGCTACGGCTTCGCAAGCCTGTATCAGGCCGATGGCCGCATCGGGTCGGCGTCGGAAAGGTGGTCGCCGTCACATTCGGAACAGGCGGTGCTGACTCCGGGGCAGCCGCGCTGGTGCGTGCCGGCGGGGCAGCAATTGCCATTGGAACTCGTCCAGCGCGGGCATTGGAAGACTTGGCCGGCGCCGCCGCAGCCGCTGCATTCCAGTGCCGTCGACCGGACGGCAAGGGATTTTATCCTGAACCTGAGGTTCGTGCCCAATTTCAAACCCGCCCGAATTAACTGCACCGGTACACGCCTGTGCATTAGCCCCAGCTAACAATAGCACAATCGCGGTTACCAACAAGTTTCATGATCAAGGGATGCACCGATGATCAATGCCTTGGCCATGTCCATTTCCCCCTTCGAGCGGGCAATAATATACCGTCAGCCGGCAAACCGAAAATCGGTCCTGCCGGCACGGTGCATGGTTTCAAGAGGCATCCCGGATCCCTGGCGGAGCGCCTGCATCGCGCTTGTCGATTAAAAAATTGGCCTGATGTGTCGGACCTGGCGATCGTCGCGCGTCCTAGGAGCGACCAACCTGCAAAGCTGGAGAACGAGCATGTCGTCGCAAATCACCCAATCGCCGTGGCAGACCGCGGCCCTTCTCATCGCCCGGCTGATCTTCGCGGGCGTCTTCCTGATGGCCGTGACCTTCAAGTTCATGGGCATGGAGGCGACCGCCGGCTATATCGCCGCCGCCGGCTTTCCGTTTCCGCTGTTCCTGGCCTGGTGCGCGGCGATCCTGGAAGTCGCCCTGGTGCTGTGCTTCCTGACCGGCGCCTTCTTCACCCAGGCGGCCCTGATCGCCGCCGCCTATGTGCTGTTCCTCGCCTTTGCCTTCCACGGGCCCAGCCACTGGGCCGGAAACCAGGCCGAGTTCGGCTTCTTCATCGACCATTTTTCCTTCCTGGCCGGACTGCTGTTTGCGGCGGTGCACGGGCCGGGCCGGGTGCTTTCGCTAAACCTGGGATGGCCGGGCAGGGCGTGAGCACCATGCGGCGCGGTCGCGAAAGAATGGCCTGTCTATTCCTGCGTCAGGCGCTCGCCATACTCACGCCAAAGCGCCTTCACCTCCAGGCTGCCGAGGCGAGGGGCCGAAGGATCGCTCGAGGTGATGGCGACGGCGCTGATATCGTATTGGGGATAAGCGTGGGCGACGAAGCGGATCGCTTCGCCGAGCGAACGCACGCGGATGACCGGGTCGGCCTGGCCCTGGCCGGTGCTGCGCACCCCGGAAACCGTGGCCGGTGCATGCCGCACCCTGAACACGGATGCCATGGCTGGTCTGTCCATCGTCTTCTCCCACAAGGGCGTGTGACGGGAATCATTCCATGCGTGTTGGCTAATGATTTCACAGCCGTCGGCCAAAAACCAGCCAGCCGGCAAAAACGGGATTTCCGCGGGGTTGCCAGTGTCGGTCCGTCGTTCTGGAGCCCTCATAGCTGGTCGTTGTAGGGTTCCTTGATCTTGCCGACCATGCGGGCCAGCTTCGAGAAGGAGGGCATGTCCGCCTCCGGCTGGCACTGATTGGCGAGGCCCAGCAGCCGGATCGGGAAGTTGACGGCGTCACGGCTTGAAGCGGACATGCCGTCGGATCGCTCCTGACTGGTTTCGCCGGCCTCGGTCTTGCGCAGCGCCAAATCGATTTCCTCCGCCGTCAGCACCCCTTTTTGAACCAGGAGGTGGTTGATAGACGCGACGGCCATCAGCAGGCCTTCGAGTTGAAGATTGGCGACATTCATGGTGATTGCTCCCGTGGCCAGAGCAATTCCAGGAAAAGTGTGAAACGGTTTTCCGTCCGGAATTGCGCCAGATCCAGATCGAAACGCGCGAGCGGCGTTTTCGCTCCGGAGGGCGCGGCGAGGCTATGCCTTTGCAGATCTTCAGGATCGCCCGAAAAAGCGGCATAGGAATTTTTTCTTAGAAAATCGTTGACGGGGTGAGGGCAGCCATGCTACATATTTGTCCATGGTGCTGATTTGCGCCAAAGACCCGCCGCCGAGGCGGGTTTTGTGTTTCTGCCCCTTGCGGAGCGAGCTGGGCTCCGGTCAGGCAATCTTC
>NZ_RZQG01000396.1:0-5334 GCF_003998635.1 Mesorhizobium sp. M7D.F.Ca.US.004.03.1.1 | reverse complement strand
TGGTCGAACTGTTCACCAGCCAGGGCTGCAATTCCTGTCCGCCGGCCGATGCGTTGTTCGCCGAACTTGTCGCCAAGGAGGACATCGTCGCGCTCGCCTATCATGTCGACTACTGGGACTATCTCGGCTGGCAGGACACGCTGAGCCGCAAGGAGAACACCGAGCGGCAATATGACTATATGCGTGCCTTCGGCAGCCGCTCCGTCTACACGCCGCAGGCCGTCATCAACGGCCGCGTCCACGTCAACGGCGCCAGCCGCGGCGAGGTCGATGGCGCGCTCGCCCGCATGGCCAAGAGCGGCGAAGGCATGCGCGTCGCCATCAAGGTCAGCCGCACCAGCGACCGGGTGATGATCGACGCCGGCGATGCCGGTAGCGGCCCCAGTGACGCCCATGTCGTCATCGTCTATTTCGACCCCCCGCAGACGGTCAAGATCGGTGAGGGAGAGAACAACGGCCGCAAGATGACCTACTGGAATGCGGTCACCGGCATCCAGACCGCCGGCATGTGGCACGGCAAGGCGCAGCGCTACGAACTGCCGATGAGCGAGATTGCCAAGAAGGGCGGCTGCGCCGTGCTGCTGCAGTCGGTCGGCAAGGACGGCATGCCCGGTCCCATTCTTGGCGCTGCGTTCATCCACAAGCCGTAACAGAATCGCTGAAACGACCCTGCCTTCGTCATCCTAGGGAGAAGCAGGAGCGAAGCTCCGTCGCGGAGACCCCAATAAAAAACCGACGTCAGCTTGCTTCTGACGTCGGTCATTTAGGTTTTGGGATCGTCGCACCCGGTTCTTCCGAGGAAGAGCCGAGGTTGGTTCGATCCGACGCAGACCCGTGGGCGGGGGGCTTGGGGTTTACGAGCCGGTGCCGGACCGAACCGTCTCAGGCAACGCCGGTAAATTCGTCGGACATTGGGGCATGAGCGCGGATAAAAAAAGGCAGAAATGTGGCGAAGCATCACCAATTCCAACACGGCGTTTCATAAAAGTGACTGGACGTGGCGGAAACAGCGCGGCGCCGCTGTGCTTCGCCGGGTCTTGCAATTCAGCTGCGAACACGCCAACTTTGGCTGGCAAAGATTCATTTTGAAGGATCGAGGCATGACCGATGACAGCGGCGGGACGGGGGATGGTGACGCATCCGCAATATTGATCCCGCTGCACGAGGCGCGACGCGAGCGCCTTGATCAGCCGGTGCGGTTCGACCGGCGCGAGCTGGATCAGATCCTCAGACTCTACGGACGCATGGTCGCCGCCAATGAATGGCGCGACTACGCTATCGATCATCTCACCGACCGCGCTGTGTTTTCCGTGTTCCGCCGCACCAGCGAAGTGCCGCTGTTCCAGATCGTCAAGGATCCGAAACTGGCCCGCAAGCAGGGCGCCTTTGCCGTCATTGCCGCCGGCGGCCGCATCTTGAAGCGCGGCCAGGAACTCGGCCGCGTGCTTGGGATTTTCGACAGCAAGTTGAAAGTGGTCGAGGCCTGAGGGGAATTGGAGCAGGAGAATTGAAGAACTGGAGAATTGATGAGTTGAAGAAAAGGCCCGCAACGATATATATAGCCGCTGTTTCTTTTATTCTTCAGTTCATCAATTCTTCAATTCCTCAGTTCATTTCCCTCCAAGGCCCTCGCGGAACTTCCGCTCCGGCAGCGATTCGGGATCGGGCGGCGTCACTGCCCCGCCATTCAGCGACAGCTGCATGAACACCGTGTCCAGCCAGCGTCCGTGCTTGTAGCCGGAGCCTTCCAGGCGGCCTGAATGGCGAAAGCCGAGCTTTTCGTGCAGCCGCACCGAGGCGCTGTCGGGACGGCCATCGCCGATCACCGCGATGATCTGGCGGAAGCCCGCGCCCCGCACCGCCTCGATCAGCTGCTGCATCAGCAACAAGCCAACGCCCTGGCCCTTCGCCCAGGGCGCGATATAGACCGAATCCTCGACGATGAAGCGGTAGGCCGGACGCGGCCGGAAGGCACCGGCATAGGCGTAGCCAAGAACGGCGCCATCCTTCTCCGCCACCAGATAAGGAAATCCGCCGGCCATCAAACTATCGAATCGAGTGCCCATCTCCGCTCGGCTGGGTGGCTCCAGCTCATAGCTCGCCGTGCCTTGAGTCACCGCGTCGGCATAGATGTCCGTGATTCGGTCAAGGTCGGCCACCGTCGCGGGTCGAATCGTAATACTGCTCATAATTTATGCATGCCATTTCTCTGCTCGCAATAACAGCAAAGACCGGCACAAAAGAAAAGGGCGGCCGTTGGGCCGCCCTTTTGGAATTCGATGGTCCAGTCAGATCATGAGCCGGACAAAACCTAGCGGCGATCGCCCATGAACTGCAGCAGGAACATGAACAGGTTGATGAAGTCGAGATAGAGCCTCAGCGCACCCATGATCGCCTTGCGGCCAGCGACATCCGAGGCGTCGCCATCGAAGTACATTTCCTTGATCTTCTGCGTGTCATAGGCGGTGAGGCCCGAGAAGATCAGCACGCCGATCGCCGAAACGGCGAAGGACAGGGCCGACGACTGCAGGAAGATGTTGATGACCATGGCGATGATCAGACCGAACACGCCCATGATCAAGAACGAGCCCATCGCGGTCAGGTCGCGCTTGGTCGTGTAGCCGTAGAGCGACAGCGCGCCGAAGGCCGCTGCGGTGGCGAAGAAGGTCTGCGAAATGCTGGCCGCCGTGTAGACCAGGAAGATCGACGACAGCGACAGGCCGACGAGGCCGGCATAGACCCAGAACGTCGTCTGCGCCGCCGCAACGCTCATCGACTGGACCCGGAACGACAGGAACAGCACCGCGGCCAGCGGGGCAAAGATCACCACCCAGCGCAGCGGCGAGCCGAAGATCGCGTAGCCGAACGAGGTCAGCATCTCGCCGCTTGGCAGCGTCGCGACAGCCGAAGCCGGATCGGTGGTGGTGGCCAGCATGATCGTGCCGACAGCGGCAAGACCGGTGATGAGGAGGCCAAGCCCCATCAGATTGTAGACCTTGATCATGTAGGCGCGCAGGCCCTGATCGATGTCAGCACCGACGCCGACGCCGGGCACGGCGCGCGTCTGGTAGTTGCGAATGGGATCAGCCATTGTAGTCCTCTATTGCTTCTGCCCCGTCCGGTGTCAGGCCCAGTCGGAATAAATCCACCGGACCCAGGCGCCGCTGGCAGGGCTCCAGCATGCCTGTGGCGAAATATGATGGTTATTCGCGTCAAGAACAAGACCGTAACCGGATGTAACGGTTCGTGAGACAACGAAGTGCCGATTCCTCGGCTTTCCGGACGGCATTCTTACCAAGATTTAATCCAGGGTGGCCATTGCGGACCTAAGGTCACAGGTTGCGCAGCACGGGTGCTGCCTTCTGGCCAAGCACCCGCCAGGTGCCGGCGAGGCCGATGCCGACCGTGATCACCAGCGAGAACAGAATGGTCGCCACCGCCACCTCGGGCATGAAATGCGACGGCAATGTCATGATGCGCGCGACGACGAACCAGGCAGCGGCACTGCCTGCCGCCAGCGCGAAGATCGCGGTGGCGAGCCCGATCAGCATGTATTCGAGCGAGAAGGCCGCGATCAGCGTCCTGCGTGTCGCGCCCAGCGTCTTCAGCACCACCGCGTCATGGATGCGCGCCCGGTTACCGGCGGCAAGCGCGCCGGCCAGCACCAGCACCGAAGCGATCAGCGCCACGCCGGCCGCCGCCCGGATCGCCGTACCGAGCTGCCCGACCAGCCGGTTGACGACATCGAGCGCATCCTTGACCCGGACCGACGTCACCGCCGGGAAGGCGCGGGTGACGGCATTGAGGATACGAGCGTCGTCCGCCGTCGAGGCATTCTTTTCGGTCAACGTCGCCATCCAGCCATGCGGGGCGCCTGCGAATGTGTTGGGCGAGAACACCATGACGAAATTGATGCCCATCGTCTCCCATTCGACCTGGCGGAAATTGGCGATCCTGGCCGTGACATTGCGGCCGAGCACATTGACGGTGATGGTGTCGCCGAGCTTCAGCCCGATCTCCTTGCCTTCTTGCGCCGAAAACGAGACCAGCGGCTCGCCGCTATACTTGTCCGGCCACCAGCTGCCCTCGGTCAGCGTCGTGTTTTCCGGCTGCCTGGCGTCATAGGTCAGGCCACGATCACCCTTCAGCACCCAGGCGCCTGCCGCCGGCACCTTCACCTTGTCGACATCGACACCGTTCAGCGCCATCACCCGGCCGCGCAGCATGGGCACCTTGGCCAGCGTTCCCCGCGGTGCCTCCTTGCCGATCAGCGCGGAGAAGGAATCGACATCGCTGCTCTGGATGTCGACGAAGAAGAAGTTCGGCGCCCGCTCCGGCAAGCTGCCGGAGATCTGGCGCCGCAGATTGCCGTCGATCAGCGCCAGCGTCACCAGCAGCGTCAGCCCGAGCCCCAGCGACAGCACCACCGATGGCGTCAGTGCGCCGGGCCGATGGATGTTGCCGACGGCGAGCCGCAGCGCCACGAAGCGCACACGCGGGCTCTTCCTGGCCGCCCATTGCACCAGCGCGCCGACAAGGCGCAGCACCAGGAAAGCGAAGATGGTGGCGCAGACGAAGATCGAGGCGATGCGCTGGTCGCCCGAGAACAGAATTGCCAGCGCCGCCAGCAAGAGCGCGATGCCGATGGCCGCCACGACATAGACCGGGCGCGGCAAGCCACGGCCTTCCAGCCCCATCTCGCGAAACAGCGCGGTGGCCGGCACGTCGCGAGCGCGGCCGAGCGGCAGCAAAGCGAAGGCCAGCGTCACCAGCAGGCCGAACAGCGCCGCCATGCCGAGCGCGCCGGGATAGAAGCCGCCTTGCGCCGGCACCGGAATGACGGACTGAAGTGCGGCACTCGCCGCGAATGGCATCAGCGCCCCCAGCACAAGTCCCAGGATGATGCCGAGTGCGGCTATGATCAGGATCTGCACGAGGTAGACGGCAAAGACGAAGCCGCCCGAAGCGCCCAGGCTCTTGAAAGTGGCGATGACGCCGCGCTTGCCGTCGAGATATGCGCGCACCGCATTGGCGACGCCAACACCGCCGACCACCAGCGCCGTCAGCCCGACCAGGGTCAGGAACTGCGAGAAGCGTTCGATGTTGGACGACAGCGCGGGAGCGGCGTTGCTGCGCGTGCGGATCGACCAGCCGGCCTCGGGAAAATCGCTGGCCGCCTGATCCTGGATGGCCTTGAGCCGCGCCTCGTCGGCGTCCGCCGGCAGCCGGATCTTGTAGGCATTCTCGACCAGGCTGCCCGGCTGGACCAGTCCGGTGGCCGCCAGCCCTTCGGTCGAGATCATCAGCCTCGGCGCGAAGCCGAAACCGTCGGAC
>NZ_RZQG01000395.1:0-5342 GCF_003998635.1 Mesorhizobium sp. M7D.F.Ca.US.004.03.1.1 | reverse complement strand
TTTCTAAGATGGCTGCCCTTCCTGGTTCGGCTTTGCCGAATTCAGTCGGCTCAGCTTCCGAGCGCGGTCTTGACGGCAGCGGCCGCGTCGCCACCGTCGAAGGTGGTTACGCCGGCGATCCACGGGGCAACCGCGTCCGGGTGCTTCTTCAGCCAGTCGGCCGCCACCGTGTTGGCGTCGCCGCCCTTGAGGATCGCGTCCATCATCTGGCCTTCCATGTCCAGGTTGAACTTGAGGTTGGCGATGAATTTGCCGGCATTCGGGCACTCAGTGGTGTAGCCCTTGCGCACATTGGTAAAGACGGTGGCGGCGCCGAAGCCGCTGTCGCCCATGCCGTCGAGATAGGTGATCTTCATGGCGCCCATCACCGGATGCGGCGTCCAGCCGAGGAAGGCGATCCACTCATTGTTCTTCATCGACTGCTCGGCCTGCGTGAGCATGCCGGCCTCCGAGGATTCGACCAACTCGAAGCCTTCGAGATTGTCCTTCGGGTTCTTGATCATGTCGAGGATGATGCGGTTGCCGTCATTGCCGGCCTCGATGCCGTAGATCTTGCCGTTGAACTTGTCCTTGAACTTGCCGATATCGGTCAGCGACTTGACACCGGCATCCGCGACATAGGTCGGCACGACAATGCCGTAGCCGGCGCCGGTCAGGTTCGTGCTGATCGTCTCGACCGAGCCGTCGGCGGTGTAGTCCTTGATGTCGTTGGTCATCGACGGCATCCAGTTGCCGAGGAACACGTCGAGATCCTTGTTCTTCAGCGACGCCATGGTCACCGGCACCGACAGCTGGATCGTCTGCGGCTCGTAGCCGAGCGCGGTCAGCAGCACCGAAGCGATGCCGGTCGTCGCCTGGATGTCGGTCCAGCCGACATCGGAAAGACGCACTGCCTTGCAGCTTGCCGGATCACCGGCGAAGGCAGCGCTCGTGGACAACAATGCCGCCAGGCCGAGGCCAGCGACGAAGGAATTCATGCGCGACATAGATATTCTCCCATTGTGATTCTTTGGCGAAGCGTAGTCACGGTTTCTCTGCCCGCCTTGTTTCGTCAGCCAAACACCATTCTGGTGTGGATTCAAGCGTTAAGGCAATCACGATCAACGGCGCGGGCTGGCCAATCAGCGACACGACCGACGCTTTTGTCGTGCCAGACAGCTTTTTCAGAGACAGGTCGGCTTTTTCAGGGGAATGCCGGCGGCGGCCCCTCCCCGTATCAGGCCAACTCGGCATAAGGTCTGTTTAGATTCAGGTCAGGCCGAGACGAAAATGGTGGACTCCGAGAACCGGAGCGGAGCGTACTTTCGGGTACGTGAGCACAGTTCTACCGCGACGCGGTAGAACGGGGAAGCGCAGGAACCGCCATTTGCAGGCCGGCATCACCTGAATATCAACAGACCGTAGGACGGCATGGCCAAACTTTACTTCCACTATGCAACGATGAATGCCGGCAAGACGACGATGCTGTTGCAGGCGTCGTATAATTATCGCGAGCGCGGCATGGGCACGATGCTGTTCGTCGCCGGCCACTACCGCAAGGGCGATACCGGCCTGATCTCGTCGCGCATCGGCCTGGAGACGGAAGCCGAGATGTTCCGCGACGGTGACGATCTGTTCGCCCGCGTCGCCGATCACCACGCGCATACATCGGTGCATTGCGTCTTCGTCGACGAGGCGCAATTCCTCGAGGAAGAACAGGTCTGGCAGCTCGCCCGCATCGCCGACCGCCTGAACATTCCGGTCATGTGCTACGGCTTGCGCACCGATTTCCAGGGCAAGCTGTTTTCAGGTTCGCGCGCGCTGCTGGCCATAGCCGACGATTTGCGCGAAGTGCGCACCATCTGCCGCTGCGGCCGCAAGGCGACGATGGTCGTGCGCCTCGGCCCCGACGGCAAGGTGGCCAGGCAAGGCGAACAGGTGGCGATCGGCAAGGACGTCTATGTCTCACTCTGCCGCCGCCACTGGGAGGAAGAGATGGGCCGCGCCGCGCCCGACGACTTCATCGGCTTTATCAAGCGCTGACCAGGTTCATACGGTCGAAACACGCGATCTCGGAAACCGCCAACCAAGCCGCACGCCAAGTGTTGCCAGTGCGATCAGCGCCATGCCGGCAGCCTGCGCCAGCCCGAGCGGATGCCCATAGATCGCCCAGTCGACGATGATGGCGACGACGGGGTAGATGAAGGTGATGACGCCGATCACCGGTGTCGTCAGGCGCGGAAAGGCCGAATTCATCAGCACGTAGGCAACGCCGGTGTGCAGCACGCCGATGCCGAGTAGCCAGCCCCATGACGCAGGCGCAATATGTTGGCCGACGTCAGCGAACGGGGCGAGCATGACGACCCCCACCACCGTCTGGCAGAGTACCGTGATTTCGGCGCGCTGCTGGCCAAGGCCTTTGGCCAGGATCGTTGTAACGGCATAGAGCATTGCGCCGCCCAGCGTCAGCGCAATGCCCGGCGCCCAGTTGGCATCGGCATGGCCGTGCGCGAAGACGAGGCCGCTGGCCAGCACGACGCCGAGAAACGCACCGAGCATCCACAGCAGTTGGTCGGGCGAGATGCGCTCCTTGAGGAAGACGACACCGATCAGGACCACGAAGAACGGCTGGATATGGTAGATAATCGTCGTCGTGGCGATCGACGTCATGGCGAAGCCGGCGAAGAAGGCTGTCCAGCTCAGCACCATGCAGACGCCGGCAAGTGCCGCAAGGGCAAGCCGGGACGGCGACAGCGTCCGGTCCGGCAGATAGCCGCGCAACAGGCACCATACGAAAAGGAACAGCGCGCCGAACACACATCGCCAGAAGACGACGGCGACGGGATGCAGCCCCGATTCCGTGGCGAAGGCGCCGACCGTGCCGGCGATAACCATTGCCAGAGCAAGGCTCGCGGCCGGAAAGCGGGCTGTCGAGGCGTCTGTCATGGGTGTTTCGTCCAGCCGGTACTCCCAGCCATCTGGTCACCGGCACGGCCTTCAAACAAGCGAATAGATTTGGAATGATCTATTCGATATGCTGATAGCACCATGGCCGCGCCACTCGATCTCAACTTGCTGAAAACCTTCGTCGCCGTCGTCGAGAGCGGCAGCCTTTCCAATGCAGCACCCAGGGTCGGCCGCAGCCAGTCGGCCGTCAGCATGCAGATGCAGCGGCTGGAGGAGATGGTCGGCAATCAGCTCCTGGTGCGTGGCCCCAGAACCGTCATCCCCAATGCCGTCGGCGAGGATTTCCTGATCTATGCGCGCCGGTTGCTGAAGCTTTCCGATGAGGCATGGGCGAGCGTCACCCGGCCGAAGGAGACCGGCAGCGTCCGTCTGGGTGTGCCGGACGACTATGCTGCCTTCCTGTTGCCACCCGTGCTGTCGCGCTTTGCGGCGGAGCACCCCTTGGTGACGGTGGAATTGATCTGCGAACAGTCGACCGCACTGGTGAAGACGCTGGCGGAGGGGCGGCTGGATCTCGCCATCGTCACCCGCTTGCCGGAGCAGCCGCTGGAGGTCATCCGGCTGGAGCGCTTCGTCTGGGTCGCCTCACCCAACCATGTCGCCTGGGAGACCGACCCGCTTCCGGTTGCCTTGTTCGAACCGGGCTGCGCCGCCAGGATGAATGTCCTGCAGGCGCTTGGCGATGTCGACCGCTCCTACCGCTGCACCTATTCAAGCGCCTCTCTGCTTGGCCTGATCGCGGTCGTCCAGGCCGGGCTCGCGGTGGCTGGCCTCGCCCTGCGCAGCGTACCGCCATCGCTGCGCATCATCGGCGGCAATGAAGGGCTTCCGGTGCTGCCGGACCTCGAAATCGGCATCCTGCGCAACCCTCTGTCGATGACGCCGGCGGTCGAACGGCTGAATGACTTCCTGCGCCGCGACCTGGCACAGCAGGCCTGACTTGCAATACCATTGTCAGGGCCTGTCTTCCGCAATCCCGCCACGATGCAGCGTTTGTTAAGGCCTCGGCCCTATAAGGCCGACAGCCAGAGCTCTCCGGGGTCAGCCATGTTTCGAGCCGCTTCGTCCGCCAGCTTTCTTCTCCTTGCCACCTCCCTTGTCCTTGCCACCTCCCTTGCCGCCCATGCCGGCGGTGACCCGGCCCTGGGCAAGAAGGTCTTCAACCGATGCATCGCCTGCCATGAAGCGGCCACCGACCGCGACAAGGTCGGCCCGCATTTGATGGGCGTCGTCGGCCGCACCGCCGGTAGCGCCGAGAGTTTTCTTGGTCACTACTCCGAGGCGATGAAGAGTGCCGGTGCTGCCGCCCTGGTGTGGGATGAAGCCAATCTCGCCGAGTATATCAAGGCCCCCAAGCTGAAAGTGCCCGGCAACAAGATGGCGTTTGCCGGCCTGACCAAGGACGACGACATCGCCAATGTCATCGCCTATCTGAAGGCCGATCCCAAGCCCTGATCCGCTGTTCGTCCGCCTCTGTAAAGCCGGCTTTCGCGTCGCATATCGCGGCCACGATTGCTTCAGTGGTTTGCCGAATACAAAGGCATCCATGCGCCATCGCTTTGCCGCATGAAAGTTCAATGACAGCTGAACTATGCCTAACCGGCAAGCTAATCACGCCATGACCCCACCTTCACTAACTTTCAAGACCGCGACGGATTCTTTTGTTTTCGAGGCGGGTGTTGTCTTGCGTCTTTCAATCCCCGGATGCCCCACATATATTCGCCGCTGTTCGCGACCAGCGACGTGATGCCGAAGCGGGAGGCCCCAATGGCGACATTGCAGAATTTCGACGCCGAAATTGCCAAGACCAAGCAGGTCGTGCAGGACATGCGCACCAAGATCGAGCAGTCCGGCACCGTGCTTGATACGCTCGCCACCGCCGACAAGAAGATCGGCGACGCCAATTTCGACATCGAGAACGCCCGCATCGAGGACGTGCTGAAGCAGCAGAAGGTGATGGAAGGCAACATCGCCGACCTGATCATCGGGCTGGAGGACGCCACCAACGTCTTCGGCGCCGAGTTCGAGAGCATGAAGAACTACACCGGCTGGGAAAAATTCATCGGCGTCTTCTCCAGCCAGAGCAAGCAGCGCATGCGCACCGACCGCGTCCGCAACATGTCGCTGGCCGGCAATCTGCAGGAACTGCTGGTCAAGTCAGACACCATCGTCGGCATCCTGAAGGCGCAAAAAGAAGTCCTCGATCAGCGCTACAAGACCTCCGAGACCAGCCTGTCGCAGGTCATCGAGCGCCGCAAGACCACGATGACCAACCTCGAAGCCGTGCAGAAGCGCATCGAGGAACTCAATCCGATGCTGCTCGACATCGAAAACAAGATCGCAGCCTCGACCAGCCAGAAGGACCGCACGCAGCTCGAAGGCGACCGCTCCAAGCT
>NZ_RZQG01000394.1:0-5354 GCF_003998635.1 Mesorhizobium sp. M7D.F.Ca.US.004.03.1.1 | reverse complement strand
GGGCGAGGCGCTGGGAATATTCGAGTTGGCGCAACTCGTCGGGCAGGCCGATCAGCACGTTGGAATCGGAGCCGACGCCAAAGCGGCCGCCATGTTCTCTGAACAGCGGCGCTGCAAAAGTGCCGTCGCCGAGATTGGCCTCGGTGATCGGGCAGAGACCGGCGATGGCCCCGCTTTTGGCCATGGCGACGGTTTCCGCATCGGTCATGTGAGTGGCGTGGATCAGGCACCAGCGCTTGTCGACTTTGGCATGGCCAAGCAGAAATTCGACCGGCCGCGCGCCCGACCAGGCAAGGCAATCCTCGACTTCCTTCACCTGCTCGGCAATGTGGATGTGGATAGGCCCATCCGGCACCATCTCGGCCACCTCAATCAGTTCTTCCGGTGTCGCCGCGCGCAAACTGTGCGGGGCAACGCCGACAACCGCTTGATTCAAAGTGCGAACGCATTCCCGGCTTTTCTCAACAAGCCGCGAGAACCGATTCACATCGTTGATGAATCGCCGCTGGCCTTCGTTTGGCGCGGCACCGCCGAAAGACGAATGTGCGTAAAACACCGGCAGCAGCGTCAGGCCGATGCCCGTTTCGCCGGCCGCGGCCGCAATGCGCTCGGCCATCTCGGCGAGGTTGGCGTAGGGTTTTCCATCGCGGTCGTGATGCAGATAGTGAAATTCGCCGACGCGTGAAAAACCGGCCTCCAGCATCTCGACATAGAGCTGCGCTGCAACCGCCTCGACCTGATCGGGCGTCATCGACAGGGCGAAACGGTACATCACCTCGCGCCAGCTCCAGAAACTGTCGGCGGAGGGGCCGCGAAGCTCGGCAAGGCCGGCCATGCCGCGCTGGAAGGCGTGACTGTGCAGGTTGGGCATGCCGGGCAACAGGATCGCGTGGCGTTCGTCGTCGGCTACCGCTGCGGCACCAGGCTGAACGGCTGTAATGCGTCCCTCGGCCAAGGTGAGCCGCACATTGTCGTGCCAGCCATTGGGAAGGAGTGCCTGCTCCGCGAAGATATCAGTCACTTTTCTCTCCGGTTCTCTGTCTCTCATGCGATGATGGCACTTGCAGCGCGTTTCAATATGTATATACATAATCACCATCGATTGAAACGGAAAAGATGATGGCCGCAGAGAGCAAAAGCCGGGCAGGGGGTCTTCGTCTGTGGCGCAATGCGCGCCTGGCGACCATGGCCGAAAGTTCTGCGGGACTTGGCATCGTCGAACAGGGCGCGATCGCTGCGCGGGATGGCCGCATAGTGTACGCCGGTCCCGAAGCGGAGCTGCCCTCAACACTTGCCCAGGGCGCTGAGACGGTCGATTGCGAGGGCCGCTGGATCACGCCCGGCCTGATCGACTGCCATACCCATCTGGTCCATGCCGGCAACCGCGCCAACGAATTCGAGATGCGGCTGGCCGGCGCCACCTATGAAGAAGTCGCCAGAGCCGGCGGCGGCATTGTCTCGTCGGTCAAGTCGCTGCGTGCAGCCAGCGAGAGCGAGTTGGTCGCGCAGTCATTGCCTCGTCTCGACGCGCTGATCGCCGAAGGCGTAACCACCGTGGAGGTAAAGTCGGGCTACGGCCTCGATCTCGAAAACGAAAAGAAGTCGCTGCGTGCGGCCCGCCAATTGGGTGAACGGCGGCCGGTGACGATCCGCACGACTTTCCTCGGCGCCCACGCGCTGCCGCCGGAAGCTAGGGGCGACAAGGACGCTTTCATCGATCTGGTCGCCAAAGAAATTCTCCCGGCGGTTGCCGCCGAGGGGCTGGCCGACGCGGTCGATGGGTTTTGCGAGGGCATCGCCTTTTCGCCGGAGCAGATGGCGCGGGTGTTCGATGCCGCCAAGGCCGCCGGCCTGCCGGTCAAGCTTCATGCCGACCAGCTGTCCAACCTGCATGGCGCCGAACTCGCCGCCCGCTATGGCGCGCTGTCGGCCGACCATCTCGAATACACCGATGAGGCGGGTGCGGTGGCGATGGCCAAGGCCGGAACCGTGGCGACGATCCTGCCCGGTGCCTACTATTTCATTCGCGAAACAAAAAAGCCCCCGATCGGCCTGTTTCGCCAGCACGGCGTCAAGATGGCTGTCGCCACCGACAACAATCCCGGCACCTCGCCGCTGACCTCGCTGCTTCTGACCATGAACATGGCCGCGACCCTGTTCGGCCTGACCGTCGACGAATGTCTTGCCGGCGTCACCCGCGAGGCGGCCCGTGCGCTTGGTCTGCTGGGTGAAACCGGCACGCTTGAGGTCGGAAAATCCGCCGACCTGGCGATCTGGGACATCGAGCGCCCCGCCGAACTCGTCTACCGCATGGGCTTCAACCCGCTGCATGCCCGCATCTGGAGAGGACAATGACCGAACTGACCCTGAAGCCCGGCAATGCGACGCTGGCCGACTGGCGCGCGATCTATCGTGGCGCCGCACTGAAGCTCGACGATGCCTGCCGACCGAAAATCAAGGCGAGCGCCGAGGCCGTCGCCAGGATCGTTGCCAAGGGCGAGCCGGTCTATGGCATCAACACCGGCTTCGGCAAACTGGCGAGCGTCCGCATTCCGGCCGAAGACCTGGAGACCTTGCAGCGCAACATCGTGCTGTCGCACGCCGCCGGCGTCGGCGAGCCGATGCCATCAGCCGTTTGCCGGCTGATGATGGCGCTGAAGCTCGCCAGCCTGGCGCAGGGCGCCTCCGGTGTACGGCCGCAAACCATCGAGTTGCTGGAAGCGATGCTGGCCAACGACGTCATCCCGGTGGTGCCGGCGCAAGGCTCGGTCGGCGCCTCCGGTGACCTTGCCCCGCTGTCGCACATGACGGCGGTGATGATCGGCGTCGGCGAATGCTTCACCCCGCATGGACGCTTCCCGGCCAAGGTCGCCTTTGTCTCGCATGGGCTGGAGCCGGTGACATTGGGCGCCAAGGAAGGCCTGGCGCTGCTCAATGGAACGCAATTCTCGACCGCCTACGCGCTGGCCGCCCTGTTCGAGGCCGAAGTGCTTTACCAGTCGGCGCTGGTCGCCGGCGCCTTGTCGACCGACGCCGCAAAAGGCTCCGATGCACCCTTCGATCCGCGCATTCATGCCTTGAGAAAGCATCGCGGCCAGATCGAGACGGCGGACGCGCTGCGCAATCTGATGGCCGGCAGCGCCATCCGTGAATCGCACCGGGTTGGCGACGAGCGTGTGCAGGATCCGTATTGCTTGCGCTGCCAGCCACAGGTCATGGGCGCGGCACTCACCGTGCTGCGCCAGGCGGCCGACACGCTGGGCACCGAGGCCAATGGCGTCACCGACAATCCGCTGATCTTCGCCGAGGATGACACCGCACTGTCCGGCGGCAATTTCCACGCCGAGCCGGTGGCCTTCGCCGCCGACATGATCGCGCTCGCCGTCTGCGAGATCGGCTCGTTGTCGGAACGCCGCATCGCCATGCTGGTCGACCCGGCATTGTCGGGGATGCCGGCCTTTTTGACGCCGAAGCCCGGTCTGAACTCCGGCTTCATGATCCCGCAGGTGACTGCGGCGGCGCTCGTCTCCGAAAACAAGCAGAAAGCCTATCCGGCCAGCGTCGATTCCATCCCCACCTCGGCCAACCAGGAAGATCACGTTTCGATGGCGGCGCACGGTGCGCGCCGGCTGATCGGCATGGTTGAGAACGCCACCGCGGTGATCGGCATCGAACTGCTGGCCGCGGCGCAAGGCTGCGACTTCCATGCGCCGCTGGCGTCGAGCGCGGCGCTCGAGGCCGTGCGCAAGCTGGTCCGGGCCGAGGTGTCGCATCTCGACAATGACCGGCATTTCCACCCCGATATGGAAAAGGCGATCGCCATGGTGCGCAGCGGCGCGACCATCAAGGCAGCCGGCGCGATAGCGCTGCCGTCGATTTCCGGAGCGGCATGATGGCAAGCACGCCCTGGCTCACCGTCACGCCCGGTACCGCCCCGTTGCTGGTGTCGATCCCGCACACCGGAATCGATCTCGCTGGCCTCGAGAACCGGCTGGTGTCGCCCTGGCTCGGCCGCCGCGACTGCGACTGGTGGATCGACATGCTCTACGATTTCGTGACCGACCTCGGTGCAACTGTCGTGCACACCGCGATCTCTCGCACCGTCATCGACGTCAACCGTGATCCATCCGGCGCATCGCTCTATCCCGGCCAGGCGACGACCGGCCTCTGCCCGACAGAAACCTTCGACGGGGATCCGCTCTACCGCGAAGGCGAGGAGCCGGGACCTTCAGAGGTTGATGAGCGGCGCGAAAAATTCTTCGTGCCCTACCATGCCGCCTTGCAGGCCGAGATCGGCCGCTTGCGCGGGCTGCACGAGAAGATCGTTCTCTATGACTGCCATTCGATCCGCTCGGTGCTGCCGCGCCTGTTTGAAGGCACACTGCCGGTGTTCAATCTCGGCACCAATGACGGCAAGAGCGCCGATCCGACCTTGCAGGCGATGGTCGATCAGATCATCGCCGAGACCGGCGAGACCTCTGTCGTCAATGGCCGTTTCAAGGGCGGCTGGATCACGCGCCATTTCGGACAACCTCAAGATGGCGTGCATGCGCTGCAAATGGAGCTGTCCAACCGTGGCTACATGCGCGAGCCGGAAGGTAAGGGCATGCCGGACAACTGGCCGGTGCCTTACGATGCCGAGTTTGCTGCACCGATCCGCGCCACGCTGCGGAAAATCCTCGAGACCGCGACATCCTGGGCGCGCGTCTGACATCAGGTCCTTTTATGGAGTGACGCCATGAACAATCCTCGCCACAACATCCGTGAAGTCCGCAGCCCGCGTGGCACCGAAATCAGCGCCCGCTCCTGGCTGACGGAAGCGCCGCTGCGCATGCTGATGAACAATCTCGACCCGGACGTCGCCGAAAATCCCAACGAGCTGGTCGTCTATGGCGGCATCGGCCGGGCGGCGCGGACCTGGAACGACTTCGACCAAATCGTCGCCTCGTTGAGGACACTGGCCGATGACGAGACTTTGCTGGTGCAGTCCGGCAAGCCGGTCGGCGTCTTCCGCACCCATTCCGACGCACCGCGCGTGCTGATCGCCAATTCCAATTTGGTGCCGCATTGGGCGACCTGGGAAAAATTCAACGAGCTCGATAAAAAGGGCCTGATGATGTACGGCCAGATGACGGCCGGCTCGTGGATCTACATCGGCACGCAAGGTATCGTGCAGGGCACCTACGAGACCTTCGTCGAGGCCGGCCGCCAGCATTATGGCGGCAATCTCAAGGGAAAATGGATCCTGACCGGCGGGCTCGGCGGCATGGGCGGCGCCCAGCCACTGGCCGCCGTCATGGCCGGCGCCTGCTGCCTGGCGATCGAATGCAACCCGGACTCGATCGATTTCCGCC
>NZ_RZQG01000393.1:0-5362 GCF_003998635.1 Mesorhizobium sp. M7D.F.Ca.US.004.03.1.1 | reverse complement strand
CCAGCGCGGCGGAACGATGTAGGTGGTGAGCGAGATGATTTTCATGCGCAGTCTCAGTTGCTCTTGAGTTTCTTGGCGCTGACGAGGTCGCGCGCCGCGAGGTCGAGGATCTTGTTTGCCGCCCCACGTGCCGCCTCGGCATCGCGCATGCGCAGCGCCTCGACCACCTCGCGGTGCGCCGCCACGGCCTCCATGCGCCGGTCGAGCGAAATCACCGCCGTCGCCTCCAGCGAGAATTTCAGCCCTGTGTCGATCAGATTGCCGATCTGGCGAAAGATTGGGTTGTGGCTCGCGGCATAGACGATCTGGTGGAAAGCGATGTCGCTGCGCGAGAAGGCTGCGAGGTCCTCGCCGGCGCCTGCCATGCCGCGCCAGGCGGCTTCGAGATCGGCGATCTCCTGCAGCGTCGCGCGGGTGGCAGCGAGTTCTGCGACCAGCGGCTCGATGGCCCGGCGCGTTTCAAGAATGGCATCGAAGAGCTTGTCGTCCAGCGCATGCGGCGCGTGCCAGGCAAGCACCTGCGGGTCGATGATGTTCCAGTCGTCCTCGTTGCAGACGATCGTGCCGATGCGCGGCCGCGACAAGACCAGCCCTTTGGCGGCCAGCACCTTCAGCGCTTCGCGGATGACGGTGCGGCTGACGCCATACTCGACACCGAGTTCGTTTTCCGTAGGCAAGGACGATCCGGCCGGGTAGCGCCCGGAAAAGATGTCCGAGGCTATCGCCTTGGTCACATCGGGCATCACGCGCGGGCGGCGAGTGGTCGTATCTCCCGGGGCCTTCTTCAGAATCTCGGTCACCCCAGCCCTCCTCCAAGGCGGCGAACTCGCTGGTTTCGCACAACCGATCCGGCCTTAGCGGATGCGGGTGACTTGCGCCAGCGATCGTTGGTCGGAGCATGTACATTAATTATCATACCAGATCAATTGACGAGTATGATAAAAACGAATAGAGACTCCGACATCCGGGCTGAGCGCCCGGCCTATCGCTGGGAGGAAATCATGCGACTTTTGAAGACCGCGCTCGTTGCGGGCGCGCTTGCCGTGCTGTCCGTCACGACCATCGCTGCATATGCTCAGGACACCAAGATCGGTTTCATCGTTAAACAGCCCGAGGAGCCGTGGTTCCAGGACGAATGGAAGTTCGCCGACCAGGCCGCCAAAGAAAAGGGCTTTACCCTGGTCAAGATCGGCGCCGAGGACGGCGAGAAGCTGATGTCGGCGATCGACAATCTCGGCGCCCAGGGCGCCCAGGGCTTCATCGTCTGCACACCCGACGTGAAGCTTGGCCCCGGCATCGTCGCCAAGGCGGCTGCCAACAATCTCAAGCTGATGACTGTCGACGACCGCCTGGTCGGAGCCGACGGCAAGGCGCTGGAAGACGTGCCGCATATGGGCATCTCGGCCACCAAGATCGGCGAGGCCGTCGGCCAGGCGATCGTCGACGAGATGAAGGCGCGCGGCTGGAAGGCCGAAGAGGTCGGCGCCATCCGCGTCTCCTATGACCAGCTGCCGACGGCGGTCGACCGTGTCGAAGGCGCCATCTCGGTGCTCAAGGCGAACGGCTTCAAGGCCGAGAACATCTTCGACGCGCCACAGGCAAAGACCGACACGGAAGCTGCCCTCAACGCAGCGACGGTCGTGCTCAACGCCCATGCCGACATCAAGAAGTGGGTTTCTTTCGGCCTCAACGACGAGGCGGTGCTGGGTGCGGTGCGTGCAGCCGAAAGCGTCGGCATTCCGGCGGATGGCATGATCGGCGTCGGCATTGGCGGCGCGGATTCGGCGATCAACGAGTTCAAGAAGCCGACCGCCACCGGCTTTGTCGGCACGGTGATCATCTCGCCGAAGCGTCATGGCTATGAGACGGCGCTCAACATGTATGACTGGGTTGCCAACAACAAGGAACCGGAGAAGCTGATCCTGACCTCGGGTGCACTCGCCAAGCGCGACGACTACCAGAAGGTCCGCCAGGGTCTCGGCATCCAATAATCCTCCCTGTACAAACAGGCGGCGGCTCATCCCGCCGCCTGTTTGCCATGCACAAGAAGGATCGGCTCCGTGTCCTTTCTCGACTTTTCGCACATCACCAAGACCTATCCGGGCGTCAAGGCGCTGTCGGACGTCTCGTTCGGCGTTGACAAGGGCGCGGTGCATGGCCTGATGGGCGAGAACGGCGCCGGCAAATCCACCCTGATCAAGATCCTGTCCGGCGACCAGCATGCCGACGAGGGCGAGATAAGCATCGACGGCAAGGTCCAGGCCTATGCCTCGACCAGGGACGCCTTCGACAATGGCGTCATCGTCATTCACCAGGAGCTGCAGCTGGTTCCGGAACTCACGGTTGCCGAAAATCTCAGCCTCGGGCGTTTCCCCGCCAACGCCGGCATCATCGCCGGCCGCCGGATGCTGGACGATGTCGGCGCCAAGCTGAAATCGGCCGGCATCGACATCGACATGCGCCGTAAGGTCAAGACGCTGTCCATCGGCGAACGCCAGATGATCGAGATCGCCAAGGCGATCATGTTGGATGCACGCGTCATTGCGCTGGACGAGCCGACCTCGTCGCTGTCCTCGCGCGAAAGCGAAATCCTGTTTGCCCTGATCGACCGCCTGCGCGGCGAGGGCAAGGTCATAATCTACATCTCGCATCGGCTCGACGAAGTGTTCCGCCTCTGCGACAGCCTGACCGTGCTGCGCGACGGCAAGCTCGCGGCGCACCACGCTTCGCTGAAAGGCGTCACCCGCGATCAGGTCGTCGCCGAAATGGTCGGCCGCGAAATCTCCGACATTTGGGGTTTTCGTCCGCGCAAGCCCGGAGATATCAGACTGAAGGTCGAGACCCTGTCCGGAGCCAAGCTGAAGACACCGGCCAGCTTCGAGGCTCGCGCCGGCGAGATCGTTGGTTTCTTCGGCCTGATCGGCGCCGGGCGCTCGGAACTGATGCGGCTGGTCTATGGCGCCGATCCGCGCTCGGGCGGCACCATCACCGTCGACGGCAAGCTGGTCCGCGCCACCGATCCGCGTGGCACGATCCGGGCCGGCATCGTGCTGTGCTCGGAGGATCGCAAGCATGACGGCATCATCCAGGGCCGCTCGGTCGAGGAGAACATCAACATCTCGTCGCGGCGCCATCACACACGCTTCGGCGTGCTCAACCGCGTCAACGAGATCGCCACGGCCGAGACCTTCATCAAGAAGCTGAAGGTGCGCACGCCGTCGCGCAAGCAGGACATCATCAACCTCTCCGGCGGCAACCAGCAGAAGGTCATTCTTGGCCGCTGGCTGTCCGAACAGGGCGTGCGTGTCCTCATCGTCGACGAGCCGACGCGCGGCATCGATGTCGGTGCCAAGTCGGAAATCTACGAATTGCTTTACCAGCTTGCCGAGGACGGCATGGCGATCGTCGTCGTCTCGTCCGAACTGCCGGAGGTGATGGGCATCTGCGACCGCATCCTGGTGATGTGCGGCGGCCGCGTCAGCGCTGAACTCACCCGCGATCAGTTCGCCGAAAGGGCGATCCTGGCCGCCGCTCTCCCCGATCAGAAAACCCCCGACGCGATCGCATCCTGAGGACTTTTGGCATGACCGACCAGTTGAAGAAGCTCTTGCTCGGCGAACAGGGCCTCGTCGTCATCTTCGTCGTCGCCTTCGCGCTGGTGTCGCTCCTGGTGCCGAACTTCCTCACCGACCGCAACATGCTCGGCCTGCTGCAGTCGGTGGTCACTGTCGGCATCGTCGCCTGCACCATGATGTTCTGCCTTGCCGCCCGCGACTTCGACCTGTCGGTAGGTTCCATCGTCGCCTTTGCCGGCATGGTCGCGGTTATGGCGTCGAACGCCACCGGCTCGATCCTGCTCGGCCTCCTGGCGGCAATCGCCTGCGGCGCCTTCGTCGGCTTCATCAACGGCGTCGTCATCGCCAAATTCCGCATCAACGCGCTGATCACGACGCTGGCCACCATGCAGATCGTGCGCGGCCTTGCGCTGATCGCGTCCGACGGCCGCGCCGTCGGCATCAACAGCCCGGATTTCTACCAGCTCGCGCTGTCGAAACTGCTCGGCATACCGACACCAGTTTGGGTGCTCGCCATCCTGTTCTGCATCTTCGGCTTCGTGCTCAACCGCACCGTCTTCGGCAAGAACACGCTGGCCATCGGCGGCAATCCGGAAGCCTCGCGTCTTGCCGGCGTCAATGTCGACCGCACGCGCATCTGGATCTTTGCACTGCAAGGCGTCGTCTGCGGCATCGCCGGCATTCTGCTCGCGTCGCGCATCACCTCGGGCCAGCCCAACGCGGCGGTCGGGCTCGAACTTTCGGTCATCTCGGCCTGTGTGCTCGGTGGCGTTTCGCTTGCCGGTGGCCGCGCCACCATGTCGGGCGTCATCGTCGGCGTGCTGATCATGGGCATCGCCGAGAACGCCATGAACCTGCTCAACATCCCGGCCTTCTACCAGTACATTGTGCGTGGCGTGATCCTGCTGCTGGCCGTGCTGCTCGACAATCTGCGCTCGTCGGCACTGGGTCGGCGTTAAGCTGGAGGGACAAAAATGGCTGAGCGCCTTTCCGGCAAACGCATCTTCCTGACTGGCGCCGCGCAAGGCATCGGGCTGGCCATCGCCGAGGCCTGCCTTGCCGAAGGCGCAAAGCTGTTCCTCGTCGACCACGACGGCGCGTTGCTAGACAAGGCCGTCGCTGGCCTCGCCGCACCGCAAGGCCGTGTCGGGCATGCGGCAGCCGACATCAGCGACGGAGCCGCGATTGCGGCTGCCGTCAGACAAGCGACCGCCGAGATCGGCCCGGTCAACGCGCTGATCAACAACGCCGGGGTCAATGTGTTCTCGACGCCACTCGATACCAGCGAGGAGGAGTGGAACCGCAATTTCGACGTCAACGTCAAGGGCGCCTGGAATTGCAGCAAGGCGGTGCTGCCGGGCATGATCGCGAGCGGCGGCGGCGCCATCCTCAACATCGCCTCGACGCACAGCTTCACCATCATCCCGCACACCTTCCCCTATCCGGTCGCCAAGCACGCGCTGCTCGGCCTGACCAAATCGCTGGCGCTCGAATATGCGGCGCAAGGCGTGCGCGTGAACGCGCTGGCGCCGGGCTATGTCGAGACGCAGAAGGCGATCGACTACTGGAACAGCTTTGCCGATCCGGTGGCGGCGCGCGCCAACACCATGGCGCTGCATCCCGGCGGCCGCATCGCCACGGCGCGCGAGATCGCGCTGGCTGCGGTGTTCATGATTTCCGACGAGTGCCCGTTCATGAACGCGGCCACGCTCGTCGTCGATGGCGGGCTGAGCCAGCTCCAGCATCCTGCCTGAATTCCGGGAAAACCATGACCAAGAGACGCTGTC
>NZ_RZQG01000392.1:0-5363 GCF_003998635.1 Mesorhizobium sp. M7D.F.Ca.US.004.03.1.1 | reverse complement strand
CAGGCAGACAGAGCGCGCCGGCTGCGATCGGCAGGTAATTGCGCACCGTCGGGATGAACTGCGCCAGCAAGGAGATCCGGACGTGATAGCGCCGATAGGCCTGGCCGAGCCTGCGGTAGGTCGCGTGGCGCAGGAAGACATATCTGCCGAAACGTTCCAACAGCCTGTCGGCACGGTCGGGTCCAATCCGGCGGCCGACCGCATACCAGACAAGGCAGCCGCTGGTGGAGGCAAGCGTCGTCACCAGCAGCAGGATCGCCAGCGTCGAACCATCAGGCGCCGCCGTCATGCCGAGGAACAGCAGCAGCACGTGCGACGGCGGGATTGGCAGGATCTTTTCGGTGAAGGCGAGGCAGAAGACGCCGAACAGACCGAAGCCGAGGATGGCCGCCAGCGGCCCCGTCATGCGAAGCGCCAGTCAAAGGTGCTGAGCGTCTTGATCCTGGCGATGCGATAGACCGTCGCCGGCGGGAGGTTGCGAAAGGTATGGCCAACCCGCGTGACCTCGAGATCGAGCCGATCGAGCAGCGACTGGTCGAACGGACAGCGCCGGCCGAGCGTGAACTGATAGAGCGCGCCGCCCGGGCGAAGATTTGCGAAAACCCCGTCGAGAATGGCGAGCGTCTTGCGCGGTGAGATCAAGCGGAAGGGCAGACCGCTGATGGCGGCGCCGACCGCCGGCCCCTGGAATAGCGATAGATGGCGCAGACCGGCGGCATCCATTTCGAAGACCCGGGCGGCAGGAAAGCGCCGCTTGAGCAGTGCGGCGAAATCCGGATCGGATTCGATCAGCGTCAAATCCTCTTCACTAACCCCGCGCGCCAGCAGCGCCCGGGTGAACGGGCCGGTTCCCGGACCAAGCTCCAGCACGGGGCCGGTGTCGGGACCGATGTCGCGCGTCATCAATGCCGCCAGGCTGGAACTGGACGGCGTGACGGAGCCTATCCTGAACGGCGCCACGGCCCACGCCATGAGAAAAGACAGAGCATCATTTGCAGACATAGCTAAACCTCAATCCGGACAGCAGCGCGACAATCAGTTTGGTGCGGCCATTTGATTTCGTTTCAGCGTCGGACCCGAACCTGTTGCATAGTCGGGTCCGACGCCTTGATGCCGGCATGACGGTTCGTGCCGACCGGTGCTGTTTGCTGCGACTGGATTGCATGGACATTGCGCAAGGTGGCAGATGCAAAGAAAGGGTGCGTCGACGCCCGCTGCCAGGATTTGCCATGCTTGCGCAATGTTGGCGCTGTAGCGCCCGCAGCAGTGGTCTTGTTAGAGGATGGTGGATGCGTATCTTGCTGGTCGAAGACGAGCCTGAAATGGTCTCGGCCTTGCGTGCCGCGCTGAAGCGCCACGACATGGTGGTCGACCACGCCGGCTCGCTCATCGAAGCGGAGGGCTTCGTTGCCGCCGACAGCTACGACGCCATCCTGCTCGACCGCCAATTGCCGGATGGCGACGGGCTGTCGCTGGTTCCCAGACTGCGCGCAGCGAAGAACACCACGCCCGTGCTGATGCTGACGGCAAAGGGCGACACGTCGGACAAGGTCGATGGGCTGAACATGGGTGCGGACGATTATCTGGCGAAGCCGTTCGCCTTCGAGGAATTGCTGGCCCGGTTGCGAGCGCTGCTCAGGCGCCCGGTGCCGATGCAGTCGCAATTCATCCGCGCCGGCCATCTGGTGCTCGATGTCGGGTATCGCGAGGTGTCGATCCGTGGCGAGCCGCTCGGCCTGCCGCGCCGCGAACTCCTGGTGCTGGAAACGCTGATGCGGCGGACCGGCCGCATGGTGCAGCGCGAGGCGCTGATGGAAGCGGTGTTTGGCCTCGACGACGAGATTCAGTCCAACGCGCTCGACACCCACGTCTCGCGCCTGCGCCGCAAGCTCGCCGACGCCGACGGCGGCGTGACGATCAACGGCATTCGCGGCGTCGGCTATCTCCTGCGCGAGACGACATGACGATCAAGCGCCCGCGTTCGCTGAAATGGAGCCTGGTGCTGCGCATCGCGTTGCTGCAATGCGCGATGCTGACACTGATCATCGTCGGCATTCTCGGCGCCATGCTGGCCACGGGTCTCATTCCGCACGACTATGAGGACGGCACGATGGACGTGCTGGCGGATGCGGTGGCACGCGATGCCGGCGGCAAGCTGGTCCTCAACGAGACGCCGGATATGGCAAAGCTGCGATCTGGAGTTCCGGACCTCTGGTTCATCATTCGCGACAAGCAAGGGCAGCGGCTGCAGGAGGGAACCGTACCGACCGTCTTCCAGCCCTTTGTCGGACTGCTGGACACCATCAGCGATGCCCGTATCGACCCGACGCTCGGGCAAGCCGCGCCACCTGGAGGAAAGATACGCTGGACCGATACGGCAGCCGGCAACGTCCAGATCTTCAGCGGCACCAAGGGCGGGCTTTCGCTTATGCGCCTGCTCGGGCAGGCGCCGCAATTTTTCCTGCAAGGGATATTGCCGCTCGCCGGGCTGATGGCGCTGGCCACGCTGTTCGCGACGCCCTGGGTGGTGCGCGGCGCGCTTTCGGGTCTTGGCCATGCGGCGGCCGAGGCCGGGCGCATCGACGTCGACCAGCGCGGCGTGCAGCTGCCGCTGAAGGACGTGCCCTTGGAGGTGACACCGCTGGTGAAGGCGGTGAATGCGGCGTTATCGCGCCTCGACAAGGGCTATGAGCGCCACAAGCGTTTCCTGACCGACGCGGCGCATGAACTGCGAACACCGGTCGCCATCCTCAATACACGCCTCGCCTCGCTACCGGCGACACCGGAACGGGCGCGGCTGCTGCAGGACGCAGCGCGGCTTTCGACGCTGACCGACCAGCTGCTCGACCTGCAGCGTCTCGACCGGCAGGCCGCGGCTTTTGAAAAGGTCGACCTTGTGGCGATTGCGCGCAGCGTCATTGTCGACCTCGCGCCGATGGCGTTTTCGGCCGGATACGAAATGTCGTTCGAACCCGAAAGAGAAACAGTTTTCGCCTCCGGTGACCGCACCGCGATCGAACGCGCTGTGACCAATCTCGTCCAGAACGCCATCGAACATGGCGGCCGCTCGGGCAAGATCACCGTCAGCATTGCAGCTCCCGCCGTCATCGAGGTGCGTGACGAAGGCGGCGGCGTGCCACTGAGCGAGCGGGAACGCGTGTTCGAACCGTTCTACCGGCTGCGCCCGCAGGATCACGGCGCCGGGCTCGGCCTCAACCTGGTGCAGGAGATCATGCAATTGCATGGCGGGCGTATCGAGATCCTCGACGGCAAGCCGAATGGCGCCTGCTTCAGGATGAGTTTTCGCGCGTTTGACATCGATGCGAATCGTAACTAATTAAGTTACATGAAACGCAACAGCAGACTGTCCTCGACCCTGCACATTCTCGTCCACATGGCCGAGAAGCCCGAACAGGCGCTGACCTCCGAGCAGCTTGCCACCTTCATCCACACCAATCCAGTGGTGGTCCGCCGCACCATCGCAGGCTTGCGCGATGCCGGGATCGTCACCTCGTCGCGCGGGCACGGCGGCGGCTGGCTGCTCGGGCGGGCGCCCGAAAATATATCCCTGGCCGAGATCAGCGTCGCCCTTGGCGAGACGCTGCTGCCGTTCAGCACCGAGCCGGAAAGCCCCGGCTGCCTCGTCGAGCAAGCGGTGATCGCCGTGCTCGACGATTTTCGCGTCGCGGCCGAAAGGCTGCTGGCGGAAAAGCTCAACCGCATCACGCTGGCCGACCTGACCGCCGATTTCCGCCGCCGTTTTGATCTCATTGGAGTCTCCAGCCATGCAGTATGATCTTGCCGTCGTCGGCGGCAGCTTTGCCGGCCTGTCCGCCGCCATCCAGATGGCGCGGGCAGGACGCAAGGTGCTGGTGATCGACGCCGGCCAGCCGCGCAACCGCTTTGCCGAGCATTCGCACGGCTTCCTCGGACAGGACGGGCGCCCGCCCGGCGCAATCCTGGGTGACGCAAGGCGGCAGCTGCTGGCCTATCCGACAGCAAGGGTTGTCGACGGGCGCGCGGACAAGGCCGTTGCCGCCGGCAGCAGCGATTTCGAAATCACCATCGATGGCGGCGAGACATTCGGCGCCGCACGGCTGGTGCTGGCCACCGGGGTGCGCGACATCCTGCCGGAGGTTGCCGGGCTTGCCGAGCTCTGGGGAAAGAGCGTGCTGCACTGCCCCTATTGCCACGGCTACGAAGTTTCCGGCGGGCCGCTCGGCGTGCTCGCAACCGGTCCTGTGTCCCTGCATCAGGCACAGCTGATCGCCGATTGGGGCGATGTCACGCTGTTCGGCAATGGCCTGTTCGAGCCTGACACAGAGCAGATGCACGCGCTGGAGAGCCGAAAAGTGCGGTTTGAGCCCACCACCGTCACCGAGCTAAGGGAAGACGGCTCCGGCGGATTGATCGTCCACCTCAACGACGGCAGAAAGGCCGGCGTCAGGGCGATGTTCACGGCGCCGCGTAACACCATGGCCAGCCCGCTGGCCGAACAGCTCGGCTGCGGCTTCACGCAAGGCCTCCTCGGCCCGGTGATATCAGTCGATGACAGGCAACAGACGACCGTGCCCGGCGTCTACGCCGCCGGCGACGCGGCACGCTCGATGCACAACATCGCCTTTGCGGTATCCGCTGGTACCTTTGCGGGCGTGTGCGCCCACCAGTCGCTGGTCTTCGGCTAAAACCCGGCTTCCTCGCCAGCGATGCTGAGCCGCGCGCCGGCCTGCGCCAGGGCGGCAGCTATGTCGCGCGGCGGCGAGCGGTCGCTGGCGAGTTCGGAAAAGCTGTCGAAGCCGCAGACCTGGACCAGACCAAGGCGGCCGAACTTCGAGTGATCGGTGATGACGAGCGAACGCTGGCCGCGCGACAGCACCATGCGGGCGAACTCGGCCTCTTCCAGATCATAGTCCATGACGCCCATCACCGCATCGATGGCGCCGGTGGAAATGATGGCGTGGCTGACCGAGAAGCGGCTGACGAAGTCGATGGCCGAGGCGCCGAAGGCAGCGCCGGAATCGCTGCGCAGTTCGCCGCCAGCCATGTAGACCTTATTGCCGTTGATGGTGGCCAGCGTGCGGGCGATGTCCGACGAGTTGGTGACGACCGTCAGGCGCCGGTGGCCAAGCAGTTCGCGGGCAAGGAACGAAGTCGTCGTGCCGGTGTCGAGCATGATCGATTCCCCGTCGCGGATGGTGGCGGCGACCATGCGGGCAATGACGCGCTTGGCGTCGGCATTCTCGCGCATCCGCCGCTCGAACGGCGCTTCGCCAATCATCGACGGCAGGCCGATGGCGCCATGCATCTTAAGGACGGAACCGTCACCGGTGAGCGGCTTGACGTCGCGGCGCACGGTCTCGAGC
>NZ_RZQG01000391.1:0-5390 GCF_003998635.1 Mesorhizobium sp. M7D.F.Ca.US.004.03.1.1 | reverse complement strand
GGCACGCCGAGTATGGACGCGATCGCCTGCAGACGGCTGGCGCCGACGCGGTTGGTGCCCTTTTCATATTTCTGAATCTGTTGAAATGTGATGCCGAGGTTTTCTCCCAGCTTTTCCTGGCTCATTCCCAGCATGTTGCGGCGAAGCCGGATGCGACTGCCGACATGGATATCAATCGGATTCGGTTTCTTCTTGTTGTCTTCTGTCATTTTTTCCTCGCCGAATTTTTTCGGCTTTCTCTATTTTTTTCCTGCCCAAACGAAGCCGGAGGCAACTGCCCCAACAGAATGATCAACCGGCTTCGAGAAATTTCAGGCGCTTACAGTATGAGTTTCTAATGTGTAGGCTGTCAATTCACCCGTAGCCTTTGCCTTACGTTCAACAATGTGGCGGCGATGGCAAACAGCAACATGATCAGCATTCCGTTAATGCGCCGTTGGCCGGGAGATATGACCGCCTGTTCGGAAATCGGGACATGGGCATCGATGGCGCCGCGGGCGTCGATAGCCAGCGCATCAACGATGCGGCCGCGCGGATCAACGACGGCCGAGATGCCGTTGTTGGCAGCACGCAGCAATGGCAATCCATTCTCCACCGCACGGATCTGGGCCTGCCTGAAATGCTGATACGGACCCGGCGTGTCGCCGAACCACGCATCATTGGTGACGTTCACAATAAGCTGTGCTGACGTTGCGTCAACTGCCACCAGATCGGGAAAGATCACCTCATAACAGATAAATGGCAGTGCGCTGATGCCGTCAGGCAGGGTGATGGCGTGCCGCTCATTGCCGGCCGCGAACGTCATCGGCCCGGCAACCAGCTGCTCGATGCCGAAACGCTCGAGCAGGTCGGAGAAAGGCAGGTATTCGCCGAACGGCACCAGATGAACCTTGTCGACAGCGTCAGTGATTTCACCCTTGTCGTCGATCGCCACCACGGAGTTGTAATAGCGGCTGTCGGCATTCGCGGCCGAGCCGCCTTCCTCGCGGACGACGCCGGCGATCAGCATCTGGCCAGGTCCGAGCATGTCGCCCAGTGCCGTCAATGCGTCCGGACGCTCGGTGAAGAGGAACGGCACCGAGGTTTCGGGCCACAGGATCAGTTGCGGCTTTTCATGGCCAGGGTCCGGCGCCTTGGCCGACAGCCCTATCAAGGTGGCGAAGATACGGTCGCGCACCGAGGCGTCCCACTTTTCCGACAGGTCCACGGCCGGCTGCACGATGCGGACGTCCAGGCTGCGCGCCGCCGGTTTCTCGGGAGCGGCAAGCCTGACATAGCCGAAGCCGACATGGGCAGCGGCAAGCACGACAAACAGCGCCGCGCCGAGGCGAAGATGCCGGCGCGCGGCCAGCAGCGCCGGCAGCGCGAAAACGAACACAGCGAGCGCGTTCATGCCGATCATCCCGGTCACCGAGACGCTCTGCATCAGCAAGGGCACGGGCATGGCCGCGTAGCCGACGGCATTCCAGGGAAAACCGGTGAACAGGAAGCCGCGCAGCCACTCCGTCAGCCCGAAGCCGAAGGCAAGGGCGGCGATGCGGCCGATATCGCTGCTCCACAGCAGGCGGGCAACCATGGCCGCAAAGCCGTAGAAAAAGGCGAGCATGAAGGGAATGCCGACCACCGCGAAGGGAAGCGCCCAGGCGAAGCTGTCGGCCTCAACCAGCAGGGCCGAGCCGATCCACCAGAGGCCGGCAAGGAAATAGCCGAAGCCGAACCACCAGCCGACGGCGAAGGCCGGCCGCAGGCGCCGGAACAGGCTGCCGGAGGCTTCACCGGTGGCGCCGTCGAGCAGCCAGACCAGCAGCGGAAACGAGATGAAACAGGCGGCGAAGAAATCGTAGGGCGCCTGCCCAAGCACGGCAAAAGCGCCTGCGAGAAACGCCACGAGCGCGCGCCGCCAACCCCAAAGCAGAATTATCCGGCCGGCCAGGCGCTCCATGCATACTTCCGAGTCGCGCGAATCAGGACGCAAGATTTAACAGGCCGCGGTCCGCGCTCCAAACGCCGGATGGCAAGCCGTGACGCAAGCCCCGGTCACCGCCCTACCGGTGCCAGCCGTCGATTTGAACACCGCCCAGCCGCTCGGCCTCCTCGCGCGGAACCGAACGGATGGTCTGCGTGAAGGTCCAGACATGGCCCTCGGGATCGCGCGCCCGATACTGGCGCTCGCCGTAGAACTGATCTGTCGGCTCCTGGATTATATCGGCGCCGGCGGCCCGAGCCTGCTCGCAATGTGCGTCGATGCTATCCTTCAGTCTGACATAGACCGATTGCGTGTTCTTGCCCGAGACCGAAGCCGGGCTGGCGACATAATCGGCCCATTCGGAATCGACGATGATGTAGCTGTCGCCGAACCGCATCTCGGCGTGAACAAGTCTGCCCTCGGCATCGCTGACCACCATGCTGCGCGCGAAGCCGAAGGCTGCTTCAAGCCAGTCCAGCGCGGCACGAGGGTCCTTATAGAAAACACCGGAGCCCAGACTGGGATGCTTGAACGGGTCGTCGACAGTCATCGGGCGAGCGTAACGCTCATGCCTGCTCGGTGCGCGCGGCGCGGCGGCGGCGCTCGCCCTTCTGGCTCTGCACGATGCGCACGCGCTTGACGCGGCGCGGATCGGCGTCGAGCACGTGGAACTCGAAGCCGGGTATCGCCTGCACCACCTCGCCGCGCGCCGGAACGCGGCCAAGCGTGTTGAAGATCATGCCGCCGATGGTGTCGACATATTCGCCATGTTCGCCGGCGGCGAAATCCTCGCCGATCATCTTGGCAACATCGTCGATCTCGGCCTTGCCGTCGACGATGAACACGCCGTCACCGCTCTGGGTGATCATCGGCTCGTCGTCGTCATGCTCGTCCTCGATGTCGCCGACCACCATCTCGACGATGTCCTCCAGCGAGGCAAGGCCGTCGGTGCCGCCATATTCATCAATGACCAGCGCCATCTGCGTGCGCGTCGTCTGCATGCGGCCCATCAGATCGGAGGCAAGCATCGACGGCGGCACGAACAGCACCGGGCGGATCAGATTGAGGTCGCCAATGGTGCGCGCGAGGTCGACCTGGGCGAGGTCGAGAACCATGGCGGCCGGGGTTTTCCTGGTCGTGCGGCCCTTCTTGACGCGCGCGATCTTGGTGATGTGGGCCAGCACGTCACGGATATGGACCATGCCGCGCGGATCATCGAGCGTCTCGGAATAGACCGGCATGCGTGAATGGCCGGATTGTTCGAAGGTGCCCAGGAGATCGCCAAGCGTCGTCGTGATCTCGACCCCCTGGATGTCGGCCCGCGGCACCATGACGTCCTCGACGCGCACCTCGCGCAGCCGCAGGATGTTGTTGAGCATGGCGCGTTCGCCGGGCGAGAAGGATTCGGCATCGCTCGTCGTTTCGGCAAGCGCGCCGGCAATTTCCTCACGCAGGCTGGTTCCGTTGCGTTGCCGAAACAGGCCCAAAACGCGGTCGAACAGGGAGGGACCAGCAGGCGATGTGTCGCTGGCAGCGCTGCCGACGCTGGCAGCACCAGGGGTAACGGTACTCGGACTTGATCCCTCTTCCGACGTATCGGAAGCCTTGGTCGCACTGCCGGCGTCGGGGCGGGCGGCAGTATCTGGTTTGTCGTTCATCGTCGTCCGGTCAATTGTCAGATGTAGTTACGCGTAGGGATCGGGAATGGCAAGCCTTGCGAGCGCTGCGCGTTCGATGGCCTCCATCGCCTCGGCCTCAGTGTCGGTCTCGTGATCGTAGCCCAGCAAGTGCAGCAGGCCGTGGATGACGAGATGGGTGATATGGTTCTCGACAGGCTTGTCTTCCAGTGCCGCTTCACGCGCGACCGTCTCGGCGGCCAGCACGATATCGCCGAGCATCGGCGGCAGCGGGCCGCCTTGCGCCAGCGGAAAAGCCGGGAAAGACAAGACGTTGGTCGGCTTGTCCTTGCCGCGCCAGCCAGCGTTGAGGGTACGGATATGGACATCGTCGGAAAAAACGAGGCTGAGTTCGGAACGGCCCGCCACGCCGGTTTCGGCAAAAGCAGCCGTGACAGCGCGGTCGACCAGCCGCGTCAGGCTTGCCTCATCGGGCCAGTTGCCCGCTTCGATCGATATATCGATGTCGACGGGAACATTCCCGCCGCCGGATCTTATGTCCTCAGGCATGAAGCCGCATCGTCAAGATCAATTCTCGGCGCCGAGGCCGCGCGCCAGTTTGGCGTCCCGGTCGTAGGCCCTGACGATTTCCGCCACCAGCGGATGGCGAACCACGTCGCCATCGTTGAAGCGCACGGTGACCGCGCCTGCCACGCCGTCCAGCACCCGCAAGGCTTCGACCAGGCCCGATTTGGTGTTCGAGGGAAGGTCGATCTGGGTCGGATCGCCGGTGACGATCATGCGCGAGTTCTCGCCGAGACGGGTCAGGAACATCTTCATCTGCATCGGCGTGGTGTTCTGGGCCTCGTCGAGGATGACGGCGGCATGCGCCAGCGTGCGGCCGCGCATGAAGGCGAGCGGCGCTATCTCGATCACTTCGGCGGCAATGGCGCGCTCGACCTTGTCGGCCGGCATCATGTCGTAGAGCGCGTCATAGAGCGGCCGCAGATAGGGATCGACCTTCTCCTTCATGTCGCCCGGCAGAAAGCCGAGCCGCTCGCCGGCCTCGACCGCCGGCCGCGAGAGAATGATGCGCTCGACCATGCCGCGCTCAAGCAGCATGGCCGCATGCGCCACCGCCAGATAGGTCTTGCCGGTGCCGGCCGGGCCGATGCCGAACACCAGTTCCGACCGTTCCAGCGCCCGCATATAGGCGTCCTGGTTCAGCGAGCGGGCATAGATCGTCTTCTTGCGGGTGGCGATCTGGGCGGCGGAGACCTTGCCCTTGCGTTCCAGCGTGGGCAAGGTCAGCTGGTCATCGGCGGCGATCGCCATGCGCACGGCGCCGTCGACGTCGGACTGGCCTATATCGACGCCCTTCTGGAGAATGCCGTAGAGATTGTCGAGCGCACGGCGCGCCTGCTCGGCGGCTGACGCCGAGCCCTTGATGGTCAATTGGTTACCGCGCGAGCGGATGTCGACGCCCAGCTTCTGCTCAAGCCTGGCGAGGTTTTCGTCGAACTGACCGTAGAGGGCGCTGGCAAGCTTGTTGTTGTCGAAAGTCAGAACGATGTGCGCCATGTCAGAAGCCCCAGATGCCGGTACCGGGGGCAGGTTCTTCAGCTCTGCTGCGCTCAACCGTCTCTCCTCATCTGCCGAGACCCCTCAGGCCAATTCGGCGAACAGGCTATTGTAACCTGTCTTCGTGATTCGCACCTGGATAATGTCACCGATTTCGCCGGCCTTTTCATCAACAATAACCGGCTGCAGCCAGGGCGAGCGGCCGACCTTCTGGCCAGCCTGACGGC
>NZ_RZQG01000390.1:0-5398 GCF_003998635.1 Mesorhizobium sp. M7D.F.Ca.US.004.03.1.1 | reverse complement strand
CGGTCAGGATGCGCGAAACCGGTGGCCGCGCCATCGAGCGTTCGCTCAACATCGGCATCCGCCCGCAAGGCCATATGATCGGCATCCGTCCGGATTTCGCCGACAATGAAGTGCCGCAGGGCGGCACCGCCAAGTTCAGCCTGATCGCCGTCGATCCCGACGGCAAGCGCGAGGCGCTGAAAGGCGCGCAGTGGACGCTGGTCAAGGTCGAACGCAATTATCAGTGGTACCGCTCCAACAATTCCTGGAATTACGAGCCGGTCACCTTCACCAAGTCGATCGCCAACGGCCAGGTCGACCTCAACGCCGAAGGCGACGCAACCGTCTCCGTGCCGGTCGACTGGGGCCAGTACCGGCTCGAGGTCGAGACATCGGATCCCGAGGGACCGGCGACCAGCTACGAGTTCGATGCCGGCTGGTATGTCTCTTCGACCACCACCGAAACGCCTGACGGCCTCGAAATCGCCCTCGACAAGGACACCTATGCCGCCGGCGAAGTGGCCAAGCTGAAAGTCTCGCCGCACTTTGCCGGCGAACTTCTCATCAACATCGGCTCCGACAAGCTGTTGAAGACCGTCACGGCGTCAGTGCCGGCCGGCGGCAGCACCGTTGACATTCCGGTCGGCGACAACTGGGGCGCCGGCGCCTATGTCACAGCAACCCTGTTCCGGCCGGGCGAAGCGCAGGAAACGCGCTTGCCGGCGCGCGCCATCGGCGTGAAATGGCTGAAGGTCGATCCGGGCTCGAAGAAGCTCGCCATCACCCTGACGCCGCCGGACAAGACCATGCCGCGCCAGCAGCTGTCGATCCCGGTTTCCGTGGCCGGCGTGCAGCCGGGCAGCAATGCCTATGTCATGGTTGCCGCCGTCGACGTCGGCATCCTCAACCTGACCAACTACAAGGCGCCGGATCCGGAGAACTGGTTCTTCGGCCAGCGCATGCTGGGCATGGAAATCCGCGACATCTACGGTCGCCTGATCGACGGCTCGCTGGGCAACACCGGCAAGCTCAGGACCGGCGGCGACGGCGCCAACATGCAGGCGCAAGGCAGCCCGCCGACCGAAAAGCTGGTCGCTTTCTTCTCCGGTCCCGTCGAGCTCGATGCTGACGGCAAGGCGCGGATCGACTTCGACATCCCGCAGTTCAACGGCACCGTGCGCGTCATGGCCGTCGCCTGGACCAAGGAAGCGGTCGGCCACGCCCAGTCCGACGTGATCGTGCGCGATCCCGTCGTCATCACCGCCGGACTGCCGCGCTTCCTGGCGCCCGGTGACGCCGCCGTCATGCGCCTCGATGTCGCCGACACCGACGGCCCTGCCGGCGATTACGCCTTCTCGATCGAAACGACGGGCGACCTGTCGACGGGCGACAAGCCCCTGCCCGAGAAGCTGACGCTCGCCCAGGGCAAGCGGCAGACGCTGACCGTGCCGCTGATCGCACAGACGGCCGGCAATGCCTCGGTTACCATCAAGCTTGCCCATGCCGACGGCACCAAGGTCGAGCAGACGCTCTATGTGCCGGTGCGTCCGGCGCAATTGCCGGTCACCACCCGCCTGGTGGTCGACCTCAAGGGCAATGGCGGCGCGCTGCGCGTCGACAAGGAACTGCTGGCGGCAAGCCTGCTCGATGGCGCTTCCGTCAGCGTCGGCGTTTCGCAGGCCGCCGCCTTCGACGTGCCGTCGCTGTTGATGACGCTCGACCGCTACCCCTATGGTTGCGCCGAGCAGACCACCAGCCGCGCCATGCCGCTTCTCTACGTCAACGAGTTGGCATCTGGCATCGGCATGGCCAGCGATCCCGACATCCATGGCCGTATCCAGGACGCCATCTACAAGGTTCTGAGCTACCAGGCCTCGGCCGGCAGCTTCGGCCTGTGGGGTCCGGGCTCCGGCGATCTGTGGCTCGATGCCTATGTCACCGACTTCCTGACCAGGGCGCGCGAGCAGAAATACGACGTGCCGAGCCTGGCCATGAACCAGGCGCTGAGCAATCTGCAGAACTCGCTCGGCTACGACCAGAGCGTCCAGGACCGTGGCAGCGAGATCGCCTACGCCCTCTACGTTCTGGCCCGCAACAAGAAGGCCTCGATCGGCGATCTGCGCTACTACGCGGATACCCAGCTCGAAGCTTTCTCGAGCCCGATGGCCGTTGCCCAGCTGGCGGCGAGCCTGGCGCTCTACGGCGATACGCCGCGTGCGGAATCGACGTTCAAGACTGCCCTGCAGCTGGCCAAGTCGACCACCGACTACGACTACTACCGCTCCGACTACGGTTCGCGGCTGCGTGACGGCGCGGCGATGCTGGCGCTGGCGGCGGAATCCAAGCCGGTGCCGACGATCGTGCCAGAGCTGGTCAAGCTGGTGACCAGGGAACGCGCCGAAGCCCGCTGGACCAGCACCCAGGACGAGTCCTGGATGCTGCTGGCGGCCCGCGCGCTGAAGGAAGGCAATGATACGATCACGCTGACCGTCAACGGCGCGCCGCATTCCGGCGGCTATTCCAACCAGGTCGAAGGTTCTGACCTGGTTGACAGCCCGCTGACCATCGCCAACACCGGCAAGACCCCGCTGCAGGCCGTCGTCACCACGGTGGCGTCGCCGACCCAGCCCCTGCCGGCCGGCGGCGACGGCTTCACCATCAGCCGCACCTACTACAAGCTTGATGGCACCGAAGCCAATGTCACCGAGGCGACGCAGAACGAACGCTATGTCGTCGTGCTCAAGGTCAACGAGCAGAACACATGGCCATCGCGCCTGCTGGTCACCGACCTGTTGCCGGCCGGCTTCGAGATCGACAATCCTGGCCTGGTCTCCAGCGCCCAGTTGACGAACTTCTCGTGGCTGGCGCAGACCGATGCGGCCCATCTCGAATTCCGCGACGACCGTTTCGTCGCGGCGTTCAACCCGGCCGACGGCGACCACGACCACAATTTGACCCTCGCCTATGTCGTGCGCGCGGTGACACCTGGCACCTACGCCCATCCGGCGGCAACGGTGGAGGACATGTACCGGCCGCAATACTCGGCCCGCACCGCCACCGGCATGATGGAGATCAAGGCGCCGTAAGGCGCCGGTGGTAACGATCATGCAAATGGCGATTGCGCTAGCGACAGCTCCCCTCTCCCCGTCACTACACGGGGGGAAGGTGCCGGCAGGCGGATGAGGGGCAGCACCATGCTCTCCAAAAAAATCCTGCGCCGGGCAGCCATTACGGGCGTCTCCCTCGCCGGCCTTGCGGTGATCTCGGCAGCCAGTCTCTGGGAACTTGACCGCGCCTTCCCGCCCCCGCTTCCGGCCGAACTCACGGTCTCGACCGAAGTCCAGGACCGCGATGGCCAGCTGTTGCGCGCCTTCGCCACGCCGGACGGCTACTGGCGGCTGGAGACCCGTCTCGACCAGGTCGACAAGCAATTCGTCGACATGCTGGTCACCTATGAGGACAAGCGTTTCTGGGACCATGAGGGTGTCGACGTGCTGGCGCTGGCGCGGGCCGCCGGCCAGTTCGCCACCAGCGGCCACATCGTCTCCGGTGGCTCGACCCTGTCCATGCAGCTCGCCCGGCTGATCGAGCCGCGCGAAAGCCGCAGCCTCGGGTCCAAGATCAAGCAGATGCTGCGCGCCATCCAGATCGAGCGGCGATTGTCGAAACGCGAGATCCTCGAACGCTACCTGACGCTGGCGCCCTATGGCGGCAATCTGGAAGGCGTGCGCGCCGCCTCGCTCGCCTATTTCGGCAAGGAACCGAAGCGGCTCACCGTTTCCGAATCCGCCCTTCTCGTCGCCTTGCCGCAACTGCCGGAAAAGCGCCGACCCGACCGCAATTTGAAGATCGCCCACGCCGCCCGCGACCGGGTGCTGACCCGCATGGTCTCCTCCGGCCTGCTCGGCGAGCGCGAGGCAGCACGTGCCGCCCTCGACGATGTAGCGGGCCTGCGCCGCACGCTGCCTGCTCTCGCTGCGCACGCCGCCTATGCGATGCTGCCCAAGGCTGTTCCCGGCCAGCCCTTGCAGCTGACGATCCGTAAGAGCGTCCAGGAAGGGCTGGAGCAGGTGGCGAGGGACGCGGCCACTAAGCTTGGGCATCGCCTGTCGGTCGCCATGGTGCTGGCCGACTCCCGCACCGGCGACATCCTCGGTGAAGTCGGCTCGGCCAATTTCTTCGACGCCAGCCGCTCCGGCTGGATCGACATGACCAAGATCGTCCGCTCGCCCGGTTCGACGCTCAAGCCGTTCATCTACGGTCTTGCTTTCGAACAGGGCCTGGTGGCGCAGGAGACGCTGATTGACGACAGCCCCGTCGATTTCTCCGGCTACCGGCCAAAGAATTTCGACATGGGCTATCAGGGCGATGTCAGCATCCGGCAAGCGCTGCAACTGTCGCTCAACGTGCCGGCAATCCGCGTGCTCGATGCAGTCGGACCAACGCGGCTGATGGCGCGCTTCCGCCAGGCCGGGGTAAACCCCATACTGCCGGTCAACGAGGCGCCGGGCCTGGCCATCGGCCTTGGCGGCGTAGGCGTCACGCTGCGCGACCTCGTCCAGCTCTACACAGGGCTCGCCAATGGCGGCAAGACGCACACGCTGCATGACGGCACCGAGCCGGCCAATGTCGAGCGCACCAGCGCCACCATCCTTGACGGTCAGGCCAACTGGCAGATCATCGACATATTGTCGGGCGTCAAGCCGCCCGAGGGTGCCTTGCAGCGCGGCATTGCCTACAAGACCGGCACCTCCTACGGCTACCGCGACGCGTGGTCGGTCGGCTTCGACGGCCGCTATGTGCTGGGTGTCTGGGTCGGCCGCCCCGACGCTGGTGCGGTGCCGGGCCTGTCCGGCTATGTCTCGGCCGCCCCCATCCTCTTCGAGGGTTTTGTCCGCTCGGGCTTGGCCACCGTTCCATTGCCGGGCAAGCCGCCCGGCGTGTTCAGCCCGAGGCGTGAGGACCTGCCGGTGACGCTCGCCCGCTTCGGGGCCGGGTCGGACGGACTGGTGCAGGCGACAGTAACCGAACCCGCACCGACCATCATCTTCCCGCCCGACGGCGCCCGCGTCGATCTCGGCACCAATTCAGTCGACGCCTCGCCGCTGGTGCTGAAGCTGCAAGGCGGCCGCGCGCCGTTCCGCTGGCTGGCCAACGGCAAGCCGCTCACCGGCATCGACCGTCGCCGCACCGCGACCTGGCAACCTGACGGCGCCGGCTATTCGACGCTGACCGTCATCGACGCCGCGGGGCGTGCGGCCAGCGTCAAGGTGTTCGTCGAGTGAAAGTGTCCGTTGAATAGAATGCGCCAGGCGATTCAGCGCATTGGCTTTTGCGCGCTGATGCTTGCAGCTTCCGTTCCGCCGGCCCATGCCGACGCCCTGCCCGCCGGCTTTGTCCGGCTCGCCGATGTCGACCC
>NZ_RZQG01000038.1:0-17395 GCF_003998635.1 Mesorhizobium sp. M7D.F.Ca.US.004.03.1.1 | reverse complement strand
AGCCGGAACCCGCTGAATACGTCAAGATCTGCGACGTCTACGGCGCTGGCTACTTCTACATCCCCGGCACCGAAACCTGCCTGCGCATCGGCGGCTATGTCCGTTATGACATCGGCGTGGGCGATGCGGCTTCTTTCGACGGCGTCAACAACGTTCCGGATCACCTGGACGGCCCGGTTGATCGCAACGACACTTATTCCAAGAATGCCCGCTTCACGCTGAAGACCTGGACCGGCCAGGAAACCGAACTCGGCACCTTGAAGACCTACACCGAAACCCGCTTCAACTTCGGCAACAGCGGCGGTGACTATGCCAGCGACACGGCAACCGCCGACTACAACCCAAATGGCTGGCAGGCTGGCAACAAGGCGGTTTCACTGAACTTCGCCTGGATCCAGCTTGGTGGTCTCCGCGTCGGTAAGGACGAATCGGCCTTCGATACGTTCATCGGCTACGCCGGCAACGTGATCCAGGATACGCTGGTTCCCTACGGTTCGTTCGACACGAACGTCATTCAGTACTACTTCGACGCCGGCAACGGCTTCTCGGCCGTGGTCTCGCTCGAAGAAGGCGCTGGCGCCGACACGATCGACAGCTACGTTCCGCATGTCGTCGGCGGTGTGAAGTACACACAGGGCTGGGGCGCGATCACTGGCGTCATCGCCTATGACAGCAACTATGAAGAAGTGGCCGGCAAGGTTCGTTTGGACGTGAATGCCACCAACGAACTGTCGCTCTTCATCATGGGCGGCTACGGTTCGGACAGCAATGCCGACAACAACTTCTACAAGCTGTGGGATGGCAACTGGGCGATCTGGGGCGGCGGCAGCTACAAGTTCAACGAGAAGACCTCGTTCAACGCCCAGGTTTCGTATGACGAAGGCAAGAAGCTCGGCATCGCCGCGAACATTGCCTACGACATCGTCCCCGGCTTCACGATCACCGGCGAAGTTGACTACATCAACGCCGCTGACAGTGACTATCACGCCAGCTTCGACGGCATCGGCGGTATCCTCCGCTTCCAGCGCTCGTTCTAAGGGCTGGTTCTACACAGTTAAAATCCAGCCCGGGCGCACAAACGCCCGGGCTGTTTTTGTTTCGTGACTGGTCAACGCAAACGAAGGAAGAGGGGGAATCGGTAGCTGAATAGGGTCCGTGGGTGATTTCGTGGGATCCGCTGATGGCGGATGAGATCACAATCGCGTGATTCAAATCTCTTGAAAGGACGCTTCCAAGCGGATAGGGCTGATCTATCCACTCGGGGTGTGGCAAACGATGACGAACGAAGCGATTCAAGAGGGTGAGCCCTCTGATCATTTTTCGATGTTTTCTTCTCAGAATTCGACGATACGATACAGTTACAACAAGATTAGAGAAGTAAAGTCGCATAGGGTCGGAGAGCTTTTTTTAGCATACCGGGACATATTGTGGGATGATGGGCGGCATAAATACAATGTCAGCTCTTTCATCGGCGAGATAGATGAGCTTCTCCTTGGGGAGCGATTCAGCGCCTTTGACCAGAGTACCCTGGACAACCTTATCGGCACCTTGCGCCAGCGCGGCAACAGCAACGCAACCATCAATCGAAAGATGGCTGCCCTCAGCAAACTGCTGCGCAAGGCTCACAAGATGGGGGATATCCACAGCCTGCCCGAGTTCCGCCGCCAGAAGGAGCGGGCGGGACGGATTCGTTTCCTCGAGAGGGACGAAGAGGCCAGGCTGTTCGCCGCCATCAAGAGCCGCAGCGAGGATGCCTACAGGCTTTCCGTTTTCCTGGTCGATAGCGGATGCCGTCTCGGTGAGGCGCTTGGGCTGATCTGGAACGACATCCAGGAGCATCGCGTCAGTTTCTGGATCACCAAATCCGGCCGCAGCCGCACCATTCCGATGACCGAGCGGGTCAAGGAGGTCATCAAGCTGCCTCCGCAAGAGGGCCGTCGGCCCAAGGGACCGTTCACCAAGCTCAGCCAGGCACAGTTCCGTGCCATCTGGAACGACGCAAAGGCCGAAGTCGGTCTCGGCGCCGACGACCAGGTGGTGCCGCACATATTGCGCCACACCTGCGCCTCGCGACTTGTCCAGGGCGGCATCGACATCAGGCGCGTGCAGATGTGGCTCGGTCACCAGACACTGTCGATGACCATGCGCTATGCACATCTGGCCACGAACGATCTCGATGGCTGTGTCATCGTGCTGGAAACGCCTCGATCGGCTCAACCGACCGGCAAATGCGCTGAAGGCTCCATGTTTTCTTCACCCGTGACCACGCCTTCGTCGCCGAAGGCAGGGCGGAAACAGAGGGATGAAACGGCTGCGCCGAAGGAATCGCCGAAAGCGCCTCGGAAAAATTCAAAAGCCAAGTAGGCTGACGAGCCCAGCCTTATACTATTGTAATTATCCCAGGACCTTGTTTGGTCTTGGGGGTTACTTCTGGCTGTTCTGCTGCTCGGCCCGATCAAGAAAAGCTGCAATGTCATTGGGCAGGCTGCCGGTCTCGAGAAATGGCGCGTGGCCCTGACCCGCAACGGTGATCGCTTCCATCATAGAATGGCGTTCTCTCATTTGTTGCAGCGTGTCTATGGACAGCAATCTCGAATTGGCACCACGTATGGCGAGCAGAGGAATCGCGGCCAACGCCTCGAATTGCGGCCATAGATCAGGCAGCGGCTGCGTTAGGTCGAGACTGGCAACGGTGTCGACCAGCTTCGGGTCGAAATCCGGCACCAAGCCACCGTCCGCTTCACGATAGAGAGCCCATACCATTCGATCCCAATTCGCGCCGGCAAGGGCGGGAAAGTCCTTGCCATGCACGCTGCGCTGGGCGGCAGTTGCCTGTGCGCGGGTTTTCGGTGCCGGGTTGCGCTCGAGATAGGACTGGATATGGGTAAGCCCAGCCGCCTCGATCAATGGGCCGATGTCGTTGAAAACAATGGCTTTCAGGACAGCCGGCCGCATCATGCCGAGCACATGGATGATCAGCCCGCCGCGCGAGGTGCCGATGAAGGCTGCTTCCTCGATGTTCAGCGCCGCCAGCCCGGCAAGGATGTCGCCGGCCTCGACGCCGACATTGTAGTTTTTGACCTCGGGATCATACGCCGACCGCCCGCGCCCGCGATAATCGAACGCAACCACCTTGCGCGGAGTTGCAGATCGCGCCGAAAGGTCGAGCGCCAGCTCGTGAAAATCCTTGGCATTGCGAGTCAAGCCTGCCAGGCAGACGACCGGCCAAGGGCCGGTATTTGTTTCACCATAGACGCGTGCATGGAGCTGGAGCCCGTCCGCTGAGGTATAGAAAAAGTCGGAAAAGCCTTCGTGGTTTGGCATGCGGACTCCTCCGTCGTGTAGATCGTCTGCGACTGCTACAGGCAGGGACAAGGACGGTCAAATTGAAGGACGTGGGCGCGGGAAATTTTGAAATTTGGCGGGACAGAGGGGATGTGAAGGGACTCGATTCAAAGATGTCGAGCGCTGTGCAAATACCGCAACAAGAAGGCGGCCCCACCTATCGAGCCGTCAACTCCGCCCGTTCACCAGATCGCCAACTATGTCGTATTTGCCCGAAATACGCATCTTGTAGACTTCGTAATTCTCCATCACACGCTGAACGTAACTTCTTGTTTCCGTGTAGGGAATCCGCTCGATCCAGTCGACGACAGCATCGATGTCCTTGCCGCGCGGATCGCCATATCTGGCCACCCACTGGCTGGCACGGTTGGGGCCGGCATTGTAGCCGGCGAAGGTCAGCACATAGGAGCCGTTGAAGCGATCGAGCTGTTCGCCGAGGAAGGCCGAACCAAGCGTCGCGTTGTAGCCGGCGTCGGTGGTCAGTCGTGTCTGTGAAAACTGCAATCCGGCTTTCTTCGCCAATTGCTTGGCGGTTCCCGGCATCAGCTGCAGCAGGCCGCGCGCGCCAGCGCTGGACACGGCACCGATGTTGAATTCGCTCTCCTGGCGGGCGATCGCATAGGCCAGCGCCTTGCCTGAACCGGAAATGTTGGCCGAATCGGGAATGACGCCGAGCGGATGCGACAACGCGCCGACATCGATGCCACGCGCGCCGGCGATCTTGCCGACTTTCAGCGCCATGAAATGGTTGCCTTGCTTTTCCGCAAGGACAGCGAGCAGCGCGAGTTCCCCCGGGCTGGTCAACTGCCCGGCAAGGTCGCGATAGAGCGTCTCTGCATAGCGGTCGTAGCCCGCTTCCTGCAGCCGCTTGATGGCGCTGACGGCCTCGCGGCCAGCAAAATTCTGCCGGTCGGCTGCACTTGGCTGCGGATAGACAATGTTCAGCGCCTGCCGGCCGACGCGTTCGGCGGCAAGCTGGCCGTAAAATGTCGTGCCATAGGCTGCGGCGCGTGCAAAATAGTCCTTGGCGCTGCCCGGGCCACCGACTTCCGCGGCACGGCCGAGCCAGTAATAGGCACGCGACAGCGTCATCGGGCCTTGGGCAAGTTCGGCGATGCGCGCGAAATGCGTTGCGGCAAGCTTGGGGTCGTTCAGGCCACGCAACGCGTACCAACCGGCGTGGAATTCAGCATCCGCAGCATTGGTGGCACTTTCGGCGGCGTGTGTGGCGACGATCCGGTAGGCCGTTTTCATGTCGCCTTGGTCGACCAGTTCGCGCGACAACACCCGGCGCTCGACCCACCAGGCATCCGGATCGACCAGAGCGTCGCGATCGGCCGGTGCCTGCATCACAATGGCTGCGGCGCCGGCAAAATCCTCTTGCTTGCGCAGATATTCGGCCTGCGCGAAGAAATAGCCGGCCGAAAATTGTGCCGCCGGCACTGCCTTCAGCAGTTTGGCGGCATTCTTGTCGCCTTTGTCCGCCGCCGCCCAGGCATCGGCGAGCTGCTGGGCACCGGCAAGGCCGGCGACGCGCAGCGCGGAATTCGCGCGGTCGGCATAGAACATGCGCTCCATGCGAAAACGGTGGTCGGCAGCCGGGATCAGGCCGCCGAATTCCTTGATCAGCGCCGTCTCGTCCTTGGCCTCCAGGATAGCGGTGCGCCAGAATGGCGACAGCACCGAGCGCGCCGCTTTGGTATTGCCAGACGCCCCATAGGCGCGGGCAAGAACCATCACGCCTTCGAATGTCTGCGGCTGGCTGCCATCGAACGCCCTGACAACGATGTCGGGAGCAGGGTTTTCGCGATAGAGCGCGCGCTCGCTGTTCTTGCGCAGTGCGACGGTGCCCGGCCAGTTGGGCAGCATCTTTGCCGCGGCGGCGATATCGCCGCTCGGAACCTTGTCGCCGCCATAAAGCGCGGTCGCCCAGGCAAGGATGTGCTGGTCGAGCGATTGAGCGGGAAGGGCATCGCGCACGGCACGGGCGCCGGGAATGTCGCCGGCCGCCAGAGCATCCAGCCCGCTCTTCAAGAGAGCGACGCTCTGCGAGGGCGCCGGTTGCGCCTTGTCCTGCAGGTTGGGGATTGGGATGATCGAGCCTGGCATCGGGATGGCCGAAGTGACCTGCACATCGACGCTGCCGCCCGTCGCCATGCCCGGCATCAGCGCGAGCGTGGCGCCAAGCAGCGCGAAAAGGTGAGGCCGACTGCCCGGCATGATCTTAAGTCTTTCCTTGTCCTGGCATTCTACCAGCAAGCGAAGATGCCTCGAAGCCTAAACTTAGGTCGTGAAGAGCCCGTAAACAAAGAGTTAGCGAGGCCGTTCGAATTGCGCTTGCTGGCACCATGGCAATGCTTGCCGCGCAACCATGTCGAGACTATGGTGCGCCGCTTCGCTTTCGGCTAGAAGGCGCGCACCGCAAATACCAGAAGTCCCAAGGAGTTGGACGATATGCTGAGAGGCTCGCTTACTGCGCTCGTGACACCGTTCGAAAAGAGCGGGCGTTTCGACGAGAAAGCCTTTCGCGCGTTCGTCGAATGGCAACTCGCGGAGGGCACGACAGGACTGGTTCCCGTGGGCACGACCGGCGAGTCGCCGACGCTGTCGCATGACGAGCACCGCCAGGTCGTTAAGGTGTGCATCGAGGTTGCCAGGGGCCGCGTTCCGGTCGTTGCCGGCGCCGGTTCCAACAACACCGAGGAAGCCGTCGGGCTCGTGCAATATGCCGAGAAGGCCGGCGCCGATGCCGCCCTGGTCGTCACGCCCTACTACAACAGGCCGACACAACGCGGCCTATACGAGCACTTTGCGGCTGTCGCCAAGGCGACCAAGCTGCCGATCATCATCTACAACATTCCGCCGCGCTCGGTGATCGACATGATGCCGGAGACGATGGGCCGGCTCGCGCACGACTTCAAGAACATCGTCGGCGTCAAGGATGCCACCGGCAAGGTCGAACGGGTCTCCGAGCAGCGCGCCACGTGCGGCAAGGATTTCATCCAGCTTTCGGGCGAGGATGCCTCGGCGCTTGGCTTCAACGCGCATGGCGGCGTCGGCTGCATTTCGGTGACGTCGAACGTCGCGCCGCGGCTCTGCGCTGAATTTCAGGAGGCGACGCTGTCCGGCGACAGCGCCAAGGCGCTGGACTTGCAGGATCGCCTGCTGCCGCTGCACAAGGCGATCTTCCTGGAGCCTGGTGTTTCCGGGGCCAAATACGCGTTGTCGAAGCTGGGCAAGGTCGAGAACGTGCTGCGTTCGCCGCTTGTCACGGTCGAGGATGTGACCGCGGCAAAGATTGATGCGGCCATGAAGCACGCCGGCTTGATCAATTAGCGAGCCCGTTTGGAAACTCTACTCCTGCGGCCATCTGAAGGCGTTTTCTGCGTTTCCGGTGCACGTGTACTATATGTACGCTCCGCTCCGGGTCTCAAAAACACCATCATCTGACTCGCAGGAGCGAGTTTCGAAACGGACTTTATTATGAACCAGGTCAGAAAAGCCGACCCCAACAACAAGACCGTTTCGGAAAACCGCAAGGCGCGGTTTTCCTACGAGGTGCTCGACACGGTCGAGGCCGGTCTGGTGCTGACCGGCACCGAGGTCAAGTCGCTGCGCCAGGGCCAGGCCAACATCCAGGACAGCTACGCCTCGGTCGAAGGCGGCGAGATCTGGCTGATCAACTCCTATCTGCCGGAATATCTGCAGGCCAACCGCTTCAACCACGAGCCACGGCGTCGCCGCAAGCTGCTGCTCAACAAGCGCGAAATGGCGAAACTGTCGCAGAGCGTCGACCGCGAAGGCATGACGCTGGTGCCGCTGAAGATTTATTTCAACGACCAGGGCCGCGCCAAGCTGCTGCTCGCCGTCGGCCGCGGCAAGAAGCTGCACGACAAGCGCGAATCCGAGAAGCAGCGCGACTGGTCGCGAGAGAAGGGTCGGCTCTTAAAAGAGCGTGGGTGAGGAGCGGTTCGCGAAGCGGATGAAAAGCCAACGATTTGGCTTTTCGAGCGACGAACGGTGAAGGGCCGGTCCGCCTTCGGGCGGATCAAAAGGTCCTGAGGACCTTTTGAAGGGACTGAACGCCCGAAGGGCAGGGAGCCACAGCGAAGGGCCGGGAAGCCGAAGAGGATAGTCTTGAAGAACCGGATTGTCCTCTTTGGTTTGGCCAGCCTGGTCTTGCTATGTTTCGTCGCAGCAGGCGGCTATCTCTATTTCAGGGCGTTCTCACCGGACCGCGATAAATATCCGGTCAGGGGCATCGATGTCTCCCATCATCAGGGCCAGATCGACTGGCGGCGTGTTGCCGCCGACGATGTCGCCTTTGCCGTCATCAAGGCGACCGAAGGCGGCGATCATGTCGACGATGCCTTTGCGAGGAATCTGGAGGAGGCCCGCGCCGCTGGTCTCGCCGTTGGCGCCTACCACTTCTTCACCTTCTGCCGGCCTGGCGCCGACCAGGCGAAGAATTTCATCTCGGTTGTGCCGCACGATCAGCCGCTGCTGCCGCCGGTCGTCGACATCGAATTCGGCGGTAACTGCCCGCAACGGCCGACGCCCGAGCAACTGAGCGCCGAACTGGCCGCATTCCTTGCTCCAGTCGAGGCGGCGTTCGGCAAGCCCGCGATTGTCTATCTGACCGATGAGGCAGCGCAGACCTATGCCGGACGCATCGCTGCCCGTCCGCTCTGGCTTCGCTCATTGCTCCTGGAGCCGGATCGCGACGACTGGATCTACTGGCAATACCACAACAGGGGGCGCGTCGACGGCATCAATGGCGATGTCGACCTGAATGTGCTGCAGGGTGGGCCGGCCGTGCTGGCTGCGCTGTCTGCGGCGGGATTGCTCACTCCCGAGGCTCCATTATCCCCCTGAACCCGGTGAAGTTATTCATGCCGCTGCTTGGGGAACCTCCGGCGCGAGCGTGACATTGGCATCGCCCCAGATTTTCAGGGCGGTGATCACTGGCTCCAGGCTTCTGCCGCGCGGTGTCAGGCTGTATTCCACCTTCGGCGGTACCTGTGCATAGACCTTGCGGGCAATCAGCCCGTCCGTCTCCAACTCGCGCAACTGGTTGGTCAGCATGCGCTGCGTGCAGTTCGGAATGCGTCGGCGGATCTCGTTGAAGCGCATCGTGCCCTCGAACAGATGGTAGAGCACGACGCCTTTCCACTTTCCGTCGATATAGCGCAGCGTTCCCTCCACGGTGCAGCCGGGGCTGCAATCAAATCGCTCATGGCGAACGCGTGGCATGACGGTATCCTTTTCGACACTATGTGCTTTATATGTGCATTCTTGCGGATGAAGATCGTAGACGGCATCTCTATCCTACACAACATGGAGAAGAAGATGCGCGCCGTCGGCTATCAAATCCCAGCCCCCATCACCGATGAGACCTCTCTTGTCGATATCGACCTGCCCAAGCCAGTGCCGAAAGGCCGTCAACTGCTGGTCGAGGTGAAGGCGATCTCGGTCAACCCGGTCGATACAAAGGTGCGACGTAGCGCCAGACCCGAAGCCGGAACGTGGCGGGTGCTCGGCTGGGACGCCGCCGGCCGGGTCGTTGCGACCGGTCCGGACGCCAGCCTGTTCAAACCGGGTGACGATGTCTTTTATTCCGGCGCGCTGGCGCCGCAAGGCACCAATGCCGAGTTCCATCTTGTCGATGAGCGCCTTGTCGGCCGCAAGCCCGGCTCGCTCGGCTATGCGCAGGCGGCGGCGCTGCCGCTGACGGCGGTTACAGCCTTCGAGGCCCTGTGCGACCGCCTCGATGTCAAGAAGCCTGTTGCGGGCGTCGCAAACGCCATCCTGATCGTCGGCGGCGCCGGTGGCGTTGGCTCGATCGCGGTGCAGCTTGCGCGCCAACTGACCGGTCTGACGGTGATCGCCACCGCGTCAAGGCCCGAGACGCGCGATTGGGTCCTTGGGCTTGGCGCCCATCATGTCGTCGACCATTCGAGGCCGCTCGCTGCTGAAGTGGCCGCCCTCGGCATCGGCGCACCGGCCTTTGTGTTCTCGACAACCAACACCGACCGGCATTTGGCCGAGATTGCCGAATTGATCGCGCCACAGGGCCGGTTCGGCTTGATCGACGATCCCCAGACACTCGACATCAATCCGTTCAAGCGCAAGAGCGTTTCGGTCCATTGGGAACTGATGTTCACCCGCTCACTGTTCGAGACGCAGGACATGGCCGCACAAGGTGAGCATCTGAACGAACTGTCCCGGCTTGTCGACGCAGGCACCATCCGCACCACACTGGGCGAGACCTTCGGTCCTATCAATGCCGCCAATCTGAAGCGCGCCCATGCGCTGATCGAGACCGGCAAGGCCAAGGGCAAGATCGTGCTGGAGGGTTTCTGACTGAGGTCGAATCTAGCCTTGCAGAAACGCCGCGATCTTACTGAAAACGCTGACGAACATCGCTTCGGTCAGCACGCCGGTGTTGGTGTTGTAGCGCGAGCAGTGATAGCTCGAAAACAGCGTGATGCCGCCGGCCGGTAGCTGTCCGCCATGCTTGAACGGGTAGGCAGCGACGCGCCCGCCGAGTGCCCGCACGGTCGACTGATGCGCGATCGATCCCAGCGCCAGCACGGTGCGCAGGTTGGGGAACCGGGCGATCGTCGGCACCAGGAATGTCCGGCAGGTGGCAATCTCGGCGCCCACCGGTTTGTTCTCCGGCGGCACGCAGCGCACCGCATTGGTGATCGCCGTGCCGACAAGCTCCAATCCGTCATCTGGCCGCGCCTTGAATTCACCGCGCGCAAAACCGTGCGAAATCAGCGTCGAGTAGAGCAGGTCGCCGGCATAGTCGCCGGTGAAAGGACGGCCGGTGCGGTTGGCGCCGCGCAGGCCGGGCGCCAGCCCGACGATCAGAAGCCGGACGGCATCGTCGCCTTCCGGCGGAAGGAAAGTCGGCACCGGAGCGTTGAACCAGGATGGCTCGCGCTGCCGCCACTCGGCGATGAAATCGTGGAGCCGCGGGCAGAGCGGGCAGTCGCGGCTGGGTTCGGAGGCGGAAAGGGCGGTCAAGGCAACCGGCCTCAGTAGTCGTCCTCGTCGACTTCAGCTGGCTCGGGGCGGCGCACCGGCCGCTCGGACGGATCGCGGCCGACCTCGTTCTTCAATGTCGTCAGGTCGATGAAATGGTCAGCTTGACGGCGCAGATCGTCGGAGATCATCGGCGGCTGGGAAGCCATAGTCGAGACGATCGACACCTTGCGGCCGCGCCGCTGCAGTGCCTCGACCAGCGTGCGGAAATCGCCGTCGCCGGAAAAGATGACGTAGTGGTCGACGACATCGGCGAGTTCCAGCGCATCGACCGTGAGCTCGATGTCCATATTGCCCTTGATCTTGCGGCGGCCGGTCGAGTCGGTGAATTCCTTGGCCGGCTTGGTGACCACCTTGAAGCCGTTGTAGTCGAGCCAGTCGATCAGCGGACGGATCGAGGAGTATTCCTGATCCTCGACCAGTGCCGTGTAGTAATAGGCGCGCAGCAGATAGCCACGCTTCTGGAAGCTCGACAGAAGCTTGCGATAGTCGATGTCGAAGCCGAGCGCACGCGACGTCGCATAAAGATTGGCGCCGTCGATGAATAGGGCGATTTTTTCACGAGGGTCGAACATGGAAAATATTCCTTCTCGAAATAAACGGCCGTCTAAACGAAATGCGATAGCGACGTTCGGTCAGGCTCATAATAAACCGGCCGACCTCTACGCCATCCGAGATAGCGCCAGTTTCGCGGCAATCCAAGGGCGTGTTGCCGCACTGCAAGCAATTGTGATCGGGACACCGAACGCATAAGTAAAGGCTGGTTTTGCCGAATCGGGCGTTCGAACGAAGGATTGGGTGCCCTGCTGCCCGGCCATTGCCATGATGCTTGTATTTTGGCGGCGTTCGGGTTATGGACCGCGCCTGTTTTCCATCAAATCCATCGCATGAAAGGGGCATCCATGGCCCGCGTAACCGTTGAAGATTGCATCGACAAGGTCGACAACCGCTTCGAGCTGGTGCTTTTGGCCGGCCACCGCGCCCGGCAGATCAGCCAGGGCGCGCCGATCACCGTGCCGCGTGACAACGACAAGAACCCGGTCGTGGCGCTGCGCGAGATCGCCGACGAGACGCTTTCGCCCGACGACCTCAAGGAAGACCTGATCCATTCGCTGCAGAAGCACGTCGAGGTCGACGAGCCCGAGGCCGATGGCGAGGCGATTGCCGATCAGACCGGCGCCGCCGTTGCGGCCACCGACGCCGATGACGCCGAGGAGAACATCACCTTCGACCGGATGACCGAGGAAGATCTCCTGGCCGGCATCGAGGGACTGGTGCCGCCGGAAAAGAGCGACGATTACTAAGCGAGCGCTCTGGACCTGCCTGGAATACGTTTCCGGCACTTCCGTCCAGTCAGTTTCGTGGCTATCTATGAGATGCGCCGTACGCTAGTGCGGCGCATCAATCATTTCAGCACCGCGAGATCCCGCCCATGATGCGTCAGTATGAGCTTGTCGAGCGCGTCCAGCGCTACAAGCCTGACGTCAACGAGGCGCTACTCAACAAGGCCTATGTCTATGCCATGCAGAAGCATGGCCATCAGAAGCGCGCTTCCGGCGATCCCTATTTCTCACACCCGCTCGAAGTCGCCGCCATCCTCACTGAAATGCACATGGACGAGGCGACGATCGCGGTCGCCTTGCTGCACGACACCATCGAGGACACCACCGCGACGCGGGCCGAGATCGACGAGCTGTTCGGGCCCGAAATGGGCAAGCTGGTCGAGGGACTGACCAAGCTGAAGAAGCTCGACCTCGTGTCGAAGAAGGCCGAACAGGCGGAAAACCTGCGCAAGCTTCTGCTGGCGATTTCGGAAGACGTCCGCGTCCTTCTGGTCAAGCTCGCCGACCGTCTGCACAACATGCGCACCCTCGACCATATGCCGGAGGCCAAGCGCCTGCGCATCGCCGAGGAGACGATGGACATCTATGCGCCGCTAGCCGGGCGCATGGGCATGCAAGGCATGCGTGAGGAGCTGGAGGAGCTCGCCTTCCGCTACATCAATCCGGAAGCCTATCGCGCCGTCACCGCCCGGCTCGCAGAAATTTTCGAGCGCAACAAGGATGTGCTGTCCGATATCGAGAAGGCGCTATCCACGCTGTTCGAAAAGCATGAGATCAAGGCAGGTGTGAAGAGCCGCCAGAAGAAGCCGTGGTCGGTGTTCCGCAAGATGGAGGCCAAGGCGCTGTCGTTCGAGCAGCTGTCCGATATTTTCGGCTTCCGCGTCGTCGTCGACACGGTCGAGGATTGCTACCGGGCGCTTGGCGCCATCCACACCACATGGTCGATGGTGCCTGGCCGTTTCAAGGACTACATCTCGACGCCGAAGCAGAACGACTACCGGTCGATCCACACCACCATCGTCGGGCCGTCGCGCCAGCGCGTCGAACTGCAGATCCGCACCCGCGAGATGAACAAGATCGCCGAATACGGCGTCGCCGCGCATTCGATCTACAAGGACACCGGCGGCAAGACGAACGGTGCCGCCCACGCCATCTCGAAGGAGACCAACGCCTATGCCTGGCTGCGGCGCACCATCGAGCAGCTTGCCGAGGGCGACAATCCCGAGGATTTCCTCGAGAACACCAAGCTGGAGCTGTTCCAGGACCAGGTGTTCTGCTTCACCCCGAAAGGCATGCTGATTGCGCTGCCGCGCGGCGCGACACCGATCGACTTTGCCTATGCGGTGCATACCGATGTCGGCGACACCTGCGTCGGTGCCAAGGTCAACGGCCGCATCATGCCGCTGATGACGGAACTGAAGAACGGCGACGAGGTCGAGATCATCCGCTCCAAGGCGCAAGTGCCGCCGGCGGCGTGGGAATCGGTCGTCGTCACCGGCAAGGCACGCTCGGCGATCCGCCGGGCCACCAAGAACGCCATCCGCAAGCAGTATTCGGGTCTTGGCATCCGCATCCTGGAACGCGCCTTCGAGCGCGCCGGCAAGACCTTCACCAAGGAGAGCCTCAAGCAGGTGCTGCACCGGTTGGCGCGCAAGGACATCGAGGATGTGCTGGCCTCGGTCGGGCGTGGCGAGCTTGCCTCCGCCGACGTCATGAAGGCAGTATTCCCCGACTACAAGGATGAGCGCGTCACCACGGCCGCACCCAAGCCGCGCGAGGAGGGCTGGTCGAAGATCCGCAATGCCGCCGGTATGCTGTTCCAGATTCCGGGCCGTGCCGCGCGCAAGGACAAGGACCAGCCGCGCGATGGCGCCGTGCCGATCCGCGGCGTGCGCGGCGACCTGCCGGTGCGTTTCGCGCCGGAAGGAGCAGTGCCTGGTGACCGCATCGTCGGCATCGTCCAGCCGGGCACCGGCATCACCATCTATCCGATCCAGTCGCCGGCGCTGCAGGCGTTCGACGACCAGCCCGAGCGCTGGATCGACGTGCGCTGGGACATTGACGAGCGCACCAAGGAGCGCTTTCCGGCGCGCGTCTCGGTCACCGCCATCAATGCGCCGGGTTCGCTCGCCGATATCGCCCAGGTCGTTGCGTCGAACGACGCCAACATCCATACGCTGTCGATGGTGCGCACCGCGCCGGACTTCACCGAAATGCTGATCGATCTCGAAGTCTGGGATCTGAAGCACCTCAACCGGCTGCTGTCGCAGCTCAAGGACAATTCGAGCGTCAGCGATGCAAGGCGCGTGAACGGCTAGACCATGATCCCGAAAGGTGGGGACCGGTTTTCGGACAAGATCATGGTCAATCAAAAGAGGCAGACATGAACACCGATGAAGTGCTGGGCATTTTCCGCGAGGCGGGTGCTGTTCTGGAAGGGCATTTCATTTTGACCTCGGGCCTGCGCAGTCCGGTCTTCCTGCAGAAGGCACGCGTGTTCATGCATGCCGACAAGACCGAGCGGCTTTGCAAGGCGCTGGCCGAAAAGATCCGCGCCGCAGTGCCTGGCAAGATCGACTATGTCGTCGGCCCGGCGATCGGCGGGCTGATCCCGGCTTACGAGACGTCGCGCCATCTCGGCGTGCCGGCGATCTGGGTCGAGCGGGAAGGGGGCAAGTTCCGCCTGCGCCGCTTCGAGATCGCAAGGGGGGCGCGTGTCGTCATCGTCGAGGACATCGTCACCACCGGTCTGTCGATCCGCGAGACCATCGAATGCCTGCGCGAGCTTGGCGCCGAAGTGGTTGCCGCGGCCTGCATCATCGACCGTTCGGCAGGCAAGACGGATGTCGGCGTGCCGCTGATCGCGCTCGCCGAATATGAGGTTCCGGCCTATCCAGCCGATCGGCTGCCGCCGGAGCTTGCCGCCATCCCGGCGGTCAAGCCCGGCAGCCGCAACATATGACTATGCATGTCGCCCAAAAGTGTGCTGCGGTTTTGGGGCAACGACATGCATGAAAACAAATTGCATGTCGTCCAAAAGTGCGCAGCGGTTTTGGGGCAACGATATGCATGAGAACAAATCGTTTATGATCGCCGGCATCGATCATTTCGTGCTGACGGTCGCTTCGCTGGAAGTGACCTGCGCCTTTTATCAGCGAGTGCTGGGGCTTGAACGCATCGATACGCCAGGCCGGCCGACGGCGCTGGCTTTCGGCAATCAGAAGATCAACGTGCATGAGATCGGCCGGACCTTCGAACCGAAGGCGAAGGCGCCAACGCTGGGATCGGGTGATTTCTGCCTGATCACAGACCGGCCGCTGAACGAGGTCTGTGCCCGTCTCGCGGCCAACGATGTGGCGGTGGAAGTCGGGCCGGTCGAGCGGACCGGTGCCCGCGGTCCGATGATGTCGATCTATTTCCGTGACCCCGACGGCAACCTCGTCGAGGTCAGCGAATACGAACCCGACAAGACCTGAAAGGTCTGATCTCGTATGGCGACAAGCTTCAATCCGCCCGGAATCTGGCAGCCTTTCGGTGCATTTTCGATGCTGAAAATCCAGGGGTCAGGTCAGATCGTTCATCTCAAGGGACAGGTTTCTCTCGACGGAGAGGGGCAGATCGTTGGCAAGAACGACATGCGGGCTCAGGTCCGCAAGACACTGGAGAACATTCAAGCGGTTCTCGTATCCGTGGGCGGCGCCATGGCCGACATCATCTCTTTGACCCAGTATACCACGGACATCGAGCAGTTCATGGCCGCGGGGGACATTCGCAAGCAGTTTTTCGCCGAACCGTTTCCTGTCACCACCACCGTGCAGGTGGTGCGCCTCTATCACCCTGACTTGCTGATCGAGATCACGGCGACTGCGGAAATTCCTCTCGACCGGTTCAGGCAGCCGTAGAACATTCACAATCTGCGGGATTAGGTGACCTTCCTCAAATTCGCCGTGATTGTACTATGGTCGGGCAGCCCAACGCCCGATCGCGGAATGCCGCAAGCGACCGCAGCGCCGCCGGCACGTTGGTTGTTCTTCTGCCGGCTCGTCGCTATATCAAAGTCGTTGTTGCCTTTCGGCGACCGTAAAGCGCAAGATATGGCTGTCGTACCCCGGTCTGGAATGGCTGGGGTGGTGGCGTTGGGTGAACCAGGAACGGGAACAGAGTGCTTTTTCGACGTCGCAAACCTGACGGTCTTTTCGAGCGGGTGCGTACCTATCTTTGGCCGCGCCGCTCGTTTTCGCGTTCGCTGCAGTATTTCTCAAAGCGCATCCTGCGGCTGAAGGCCACACCGCACGCGGTAGCGGCCGGTGTAGCGGCCGGCGTCTTCGCCTCCTTCTTTCCCGTCGGTTTCCATTTCGTCATTGCCTTCGTTCTGTGCTGGGTGATCGCCGGCAATTTGGTGGCGGCTGCCCTCGGCGCGGTGTTCTTCGGCAACCCGCTGACCTTCCCGTTGCTGTGGGGTGCCTCCTGGGAAACAGGCAAGCTCATCTTGCATGATCGGCTGCCGGCGCACGGCCCGCCGGCGCATCTGGGCGAGATGCTGCATAACCTCTCTTTTGCGCAATTGTGGAAGCCCATCCTTGAGCCGATGCTGATCGGCGCGGTGCCGCTCGGGCTGGTCTTCGGGCTGCTGTTCTACGCCATCACACGCTGGGGTATGAATGCCTTCCGCGAGCAGCGGCGCAAGCGCCTGGCCGAGCGTGCGCTCCGTCATGCGCAATCGTCCCATCCCAGCCCAAGCATCGGTTCCACCGCACGATGATCATCGGCATCGGCAGCGACCTGATCGATATCAGACGCATCGAAAAGTCGCTGGAGCGTCACGGCCAGCGTTTTATCCAGAGAATCTACACCGACCTCGAGCAGGCCCGCTCCGAAGGGCGCCGGGCGCGTGCGGCCTCCTATGCCAAGCGTTTCGCCGCCAAGGAGGCCTGCGCCAAGGCGCTGGGCACCGGTCTGGCGCAGGGCGTTTTCTGGCGTGACATGGGTGTCGTCAACCTCCCCAGTGGCGCGCCGACCATGGCGCTGACTGGAGGGGCGCAGACCCGGCTGGGCAAAATCCTGCCAAAGGGCCACCGGGCGGCAATCCACCTCACCATCACGGATGATTTCCCGCTCGCTCAAGCCTTTGTGATCATCGAGGCGTTGCCCGTCGAAGAAGCGCCACATTGATTGCATCTGACGACCGGCATGACGTTGCCCAGCGCGCGCCGAGACTCTATACCATCCAACGCACAATCGAGGACGACATGAGCGTGGCTGAAAAATCCGAGAAGAAATCCGGCGGGCTTGGCGAGACCGTCAGCGTCATCGTCCAGGCGCTTTTGCTCGCCCTGGTCATCCGTACGCTGCTGTTTCAGCCTTTTTCGATCCCGTCGGGATCAATGCGGCCGACGCTTCTGGAAGGCGACTATCTGTTCGTCACCAAATGGTCCTACGGCTATTCGCGCTACTCGCTGCCTTTCGGCCCCGACATTTTTTCGGGCCGCATCTGGGGTTCCGAGCCCAAGCGCGGCGACGTGGCGGTGTTCAAGTTCCCGCCTGATCCGTCTGTCGACTACATCAAGCGCGTTGTCGGCCTGCCGGGTGACAAGATCCAGGTCAAGGACGGTCAGCTGTTCATCAATGGCGTCGGCGTGCCGCGCGTGAAGACCGCC
>NZ_RZQG01000389.1:0-5410 GCF_003998635.1 Mesorhizobium sp. M7D.F.Ca.US.004.03.1.1 | reverse complement strand
TGGCGTGACCGAGCATATGACGCTCTTCTTCGCATGGACCGTTTCGCCCGAGGCCAGCCGCACGCCGGTTGCGCGACCTCCAGCCAGGATGATGGAAGCAACGTCCGCTTCGGTAGAGATGACGCCGCCACGCTCGGTGATCAATGCCTCGAAGGCGGCCAGCAGGTTCTGCGCGCCGCCCTTGACGATCGGTGCCCCGGCCGCCTCCAGCGCGAAGGCGATCACCTTGGCGATCTGGCCGGAGAATGCATCTTCCGGTCCGAGCCCGGCATGCAGCACCCAGGGCGCCCACAGCGCACGGATGGTTTCGGACTGGTAGGTGCTTTCCAGCCAGTTGCGCGCCGGCACGAGTGCTTCGCCGAGAAAGGCGGCAAGGCCACGCGAGCCACGCCGCCAGGCATCGCCGGCCAAAAGCTTCGCGGTCGGATAGGACCACAGGCTGCCGCCGAGCAGGCCGAACAGCAGGCCGGCATTGCGTTCGATGCCGCCGACATCGTCCGCGTGCCGGTCGCCATCGCTGGCGGCGATTGCGTTGAGGGCGGCGATGTTGGCGGCGCGGTCGGTGCTGAGCACGGCATGGCTGCCGTCCGGCCGCAGCACGCCGGTCGGCGTGCCCGTGTGGCAGAACTCCAGCCCGTGCCGCGAAAGGTCGGCGCCCAGTGCTGCAAAGGCCGGCGAGGTGATGAACAGCACGAAGGTCGTCGCCATCACGTCATGGATGAAGCCGGGCGCGGTGATCTCCTCGGTGCGCATGCAACCGCCAATGCGGTCGTTGCGCTCGAGGACGAGCACCTTGGCGCCTTTGCCGCCGAGCATCGCCGCGCAGACCAGCGCGTTGATGCCGCTGCCGACGATGATGTGATCCGGCTGGCTCACGGCAAACGCTTTCGCTTAGCCCTTCGAAACAAGCGCCAGCGCGCGGATCGGGCTGCCGGTGCCGTGCTCGATCTTGAGCGGTGCGGCGATCAGGATCGCACCTTTCGGCGGCAGCTGGTCGAGGTTGCAGAGGCTGGCGAGGCCGTAGCGGTTGGCCTTGTGCATCAGCGTATGCGCCGGGAACGGCGGCTCCATGCCGCCGGCCTTGCCGGCATCCGTGCCGATCGTCTCCGAGCCCCAGCCCTTGATGTCCTTGCTGATCAGGAACTGGATGGCTTCGGCCGTCGGGCCGGGCGTGTGCGGGCCGGTCTCGTTGGCGTTGAGGAACTCGGCTTCGGAGCCGTTGCGCTTGTACCAGTCGGTGCGCATCACCACCCATTCGCCGGCATTGATGGCGCCATGCTTGGCTTCCCATGCCTTGATGTGGTCGACGGTGAGCAGGAAATCGTGGTCGGCGGCGGCTTCCTTCGAGCAGTCGATGACATTGACCGGGCCGACGAAGTTCTGCGCCGGAATGGTGTCGGTGGCGCCGTCCGGATAATCCTTGCCAGAGATCCAGTGCTGCGGCGCATCGAAATGCGTGCCCGAATGCTCGCCGAGCTTCAGCCAATTCCAGGCCCACCACGGACCATTCTTGTCGTAACGGGAGATGTTGTGGATCTCGACCTTCGGCGTGTCGACGGCGAGTTCCGGCGGCAGCTTGATCAACGGCGTGTCGGGTCCGAGCGGCGCCGACAGGTCGACTACCTTGATGGCGCCTGAAAGAAGCTGGCCGGCGACTTCGCCGAGGAGTTTTTGGGTGTCCATGGTCTGAAGTTCCCTCTTTCGTGGATGATGATCAAGGCTCGTCTCGGCCCTTAATATCCTACTAGACGAAAACATATGCATCTGCAATTATCTTTAAGCATAAAGGAAATGGGAACGGGGCGTGAGCGAGTTTGACGCCATCTTTGTCGGGGCGGGCCACAACAGTCTGGCATGCGCCGCGCATTTGGCGCTCAAAGGCTGGAAAACCGGGATTTTCGAGCGCAACGCAACAATCGGCGGCGCTGTCCAGACGCGCGAATTCACCCTTCCCGGCTTCCGTCACGATTTCGGCGCGATGAATCTCAGCCTGTTCGCCGGCTCCGCCTTCCACCGGAAATATGCAAATGAATTGAAAGCGCAAGGGCTGGAGTTCGCCCCCGTCGCCGACTGTTTCGCCAGCGCCTTTCCGGACGGACGCTGGTTCGGCGTCAGCAACGACCTGGAAAAGACCGCCGCGCGCATCGCCACCTTTTCAGCCACTGACGCCGCCGCATGGCGCGGGCTGGTTGCCGCTTTCCCGGCGGAGGCCGAGCATCTGTTCCGGCTGCTGGGTTCGCCGATGAGCGCCCGCGCGCTTGTCGGCACGGCGTGGAACCTGTGGCGCAAGAAGGGCACTGCCGGCGCGCTCGATACGGGACGGCTGCTGTTGTCTTCGCCACGCGCCTGGCTGGAGGAGAACTTCGAGTCGCCTCATATCAGGGCAACGCTCGCCACCTGGGGCATGCATCTCGACTTCGCGCCCGACATCGCCGGCGGCGCCGTGTTCCCCTATCTGGAATCGATGGCCAACCAGAGCTTTGGCATGGTGCTGGGCAAGGGCGGCGCCGACACCATCATCCGCGCTCTGTCCGGCATGGTGACCTCTGCCGGCGGCAAGATATTCACCGGCGCCGACGTGGCGGAGATCACGGTTTCGGCCGGCAAGGCGACCGGCGTGCGGCTCGCTTCCGGTGAGACGCATACCGCCACCAAGGCTGTGATTGCTGGCGTCGCGCCGAAGGCGCTGACCGGCAAATTGTTGCCCAATGGTTCGGGGAACGCCGGCTTCGACACGGCGATGCAAAAGTTCCGCCATGCGCCGGGGACGATGATGATCCACCTAGCGCTCGACGATTTGCCGGACTGGCGCGCCGGATCTGAGCTTCGGCAGTTCGCCTATGTGCATCTGTCGCCGTCGCTCGACGCCATGTCGCGCACCTATCAGCAGGCGATGGCGGGCATGCTGCCGGACGAACCGGTGCTGGTGGTCGGCCAGCCGACGGCGATCGACCCGTCGCGGGCGCCGCAGGGCAAGCATATGCTGTGGGTACAGGTGCGCATGCTGCCCGCCGAAATCACAGGCGATGCCGCCGGCAAGATCGCACCGGACCACTGGGACAAGGTGAAGGACGCCTACGCCGAGCGTGTCCTCGACATCATCGAGACCTACGCACCCGGCCTGCGCAACAAGATCCTCGGCCGGGCGGTGTTCTCGCCCATCGACCTCGAGCGCGAGAACCCGAACCTCGTCGGCGGCGACCAGGTCTGCGGCAGCCACCATCTGGAGCAGAACTTTTTGTTCCGCCCGGCACGCGGATACGCCGGCTGGAACACGCCGGTGGCGCATCTGCATCTCACTGGGGCCGCGACATGGCCGGGCGCCGGCACCGGTGCGGCTTCCGGATACATGCTCGCGCAACAGCTTGGCGGGAGGTAGGAGCCGAAGATTTCACACAGGCGAAAGAGGGCAACTGTTGCCCAAGAAGCCTGAACCAATGAACTGAAGACGACGCGCGCAGAAAACAGAAAACCAACAAGGGGAACGACCATGACAATCAACAGACGCGAATTGCTGGGATACAGTGCCGCGGCACTCGGGGTGGCCGCCGTCGGCCTGCCGCAGATCGCCAAGGCGGCTGCCGGCGAACTGACCATCGCCTATAATGTCAACTTGCCGTCCTGGGATCCGACCACCGGCCCCTCGGCCGTCAACCCGACGATCCAGGGTCTCTACCAGTCGGTGTTCGATCAATTCATTCCCCAAAAGCCAGACCTGTCCTTCGCGCCGGGCCTGCTCACCGAATGGGGCTGGAACGACGACCGCACCAAGATCACGATGACGGTGCGCGAAGGTGTGACCTGGCATGACGGCTCGCCGTTCACGCCCGAGGACGTTGTCTGGTCGCTGCAGCGGGCGGGCGACGAAAAGACCGGCAACCCGATCCAGTTCGTCTGGAAGAACGTCAACAACTTCAAGATCGACGGCAACAAGATCACCGGCGACGTCGTGCAGTTCGACCCGGTCTATTTCAAATGGATGTCGTTCCTGACCGGCTACATCATGCCGAAGGCCTACTACGAGAAGGTCGGCGCCGAAGGCTTCGAGAAAGCGCCGATCGGCACCGGCCCCTACATGGTCGAAAAATTCGAGCGCAACGCCTTCCTGCGGCTCAAGGCCAACCCGAACTACTGGGGCGGCAAGCCGGCCTTCGAGAATGTGACGATCAAGTTCGTCGCCGATGCGGCAAGCCGCGTCGCCGAGATCGAATCCGGCTCCTCGCAGGTGACGCTCGAAATTCCCTATGAGGAGTATGACCGGCTGATCGCCAAGGACGGACTGGCCGGCTCGTGCAAGAACGTTTCCGACATCGGCATGATCTTCTTCAACGACATCGAGGCGATGCTGGACAAGAACGTGCGCCAGGCAGCCGTCATGTCGATCGACAAGAAGCTGTTGGTCGATCGCCTGCTGCGCGGCTATGGCCAGCCGATCGACACGCTGGAGACGCCGGAATACACGGCCTACGATGCGTCGATCAAGGTCGAGCACAATCCGGAGAAAGCCAAGGAACTGCTGGCCGCCTCCGGCTATTCGCCGGAAAAGCCGGTCAAGTTCACCATCCAGACGACCAAGGGCTTCAAGCCCAAGGACTATGAGATGATCCAGGCAATCGTCGGCATGTGGCGCAAGGTGGGTATCGAGGCGACGATCGAAGTCTACGAGATCGCCAAGCACTATGAGCTGCGCGCCGCCGACAAGCTGGCGCCGGCCGCCTTCTACAATTGGGGCAATGCCATCGGCGATCCGACCACCTCGACCGGCTTTGCCATGTACGGCCCGAGCCCGCATTCGGTTTGGGACAGCCAGGACCTGATCGACATGATCAACCCGCTGTGGGGCGAGAAGGACGAGGCCAAGCGCATTGCCGGCTGGAAGGCTGTCGACAAATACATCGCCGAGCAGGCCTATGTGCTGCCGCTGATCCAGTATGCGCAGCCGATCGTGCATGCCAAGGGCGTCAATGTGGTGCAGCATGTGTCCGGCGCGCTGCTGCCGGCCCTGATGACCCCGGCCTGACCAATTTGGGACGGCACGCTGTCGCGAGACGGCGTGTCTTCTTTAACGACGCAGGCCCCCTCATCCGGCCCTTCGGGCCACCTTCTCCCCGCTGGGGAGAAGAGACCGCTCAGCTGTCCGCGACACCTTCTCCCCTCGGGGAGAAGGTGGCCGCGAAGCGGCCGGATGAGGGGGGTTCGTTCCATCAGTCACTGAAACGCATTAGGCCTACGCCAGAATGCTCCTGCAAAGATTCCTGATCCGTCTTCTGACGATGCTGATCACGCTGTTCGGCGTGGCCGTCGTCGTCTTTGTCGTGATCCGCGTCGCGCCCGGCGATCCGATCGCGATGATGCTGCCGCCCGGCGCGACGGATGCCGACATTGCCCGGCTGCGCGCGCTCTATGGGCT
>NZ_RZQG01000388.1:0-5432 GCF_003998635.1 Mesorhizobium sp. M7D.F.Ca.US.004.03.1.1 | reverse complement strand
CTGGCGGGGGAACGGGGCATGTTCCATTTTCCGTCGGCGGACGAAGTCCGTACGCAGCCGATCAGCCGTGCCGGGAACGAAGCCAACTGGCCGTTTTCGGTCGACGAGGGCATGCTGGCCTGCGTCTGGAGCGGCGGCCAGCGGGTGGTTGTCTTCTTCGAGAACAGACCTTCCGATTTAGGCGTGGACGAGACATTCCAGCCACGTCAGGTGATCGTCACCACCGATCCGATGCAGCTTACCCTCGGCAATATGGCGTATCGCGACCTTTTTAGCCCAGCCGCAAGCGTGGAGGAGCGCATCCGACTCGTCGCGCCGTTCGCGACGCTGGGACAGAAGCTTTGCGATCAACCGGCGGGCGCCCGCGTCGGCCACGGCGAATTGTAGGAACGAACCAAAATGCTTCTCATCCGCTGCCCCTATTGCGAGGAAGAGCGCCCGGAACTCGAGTTCCGCAACGCCGGCGAGGCGCATATCGCACGCTCGGCCAACATTGCTGACGAGACCGACGACGATTTCGAAAAATTCTTCTTCATCCGCTCGAATCCCAAGGGCATCATCTATGAGCGCTGGCGGCACATGCACGGCTGCGCGCGCTTCTTCAATGCCGTGCGCGACACCGTCACCGACAAGTTCGTCATGACCTACAAGGCCGGCGAGCCGAAACCGTCGAAGCTCCCGGGAGTTGCCAAATGAGCGGCGCGTTCCGCATTCCCGGCGCCGGCCGCTTCAGCCAAGCCAAGACCGCGCGCTTCAGCTTCGACGGCCAGTCCTATGCCGGTATCGAGGGCGACACGCTGGCCTCGGCGCTGCTTGCCAATGGCGTCCATCTCGTCGGCCGCTCGTTCAAGTATCACCGTCCGCGCGGCATCTTGTCGGCGGGCGCCGAGGAGCCCAACGCGCTGGTCGAGATCAAGCGCGACGCGGCGCGCAAGACGCCAAATGTGCGGGCGACCGTGCAGGAGCTTTATGACGGGCTCGATGCGCAGTCGCAGAACCGCTGGCCGTCGCTGTCCTTCGACGTCGGTGCGGTCAACGACATCGCCTCGCCGCTGTTTTCGGCCGGCTTCTACTACAAGACCTTCATGTGGCCGAAGGCGGCGTGGAAGAGCCTCTACGAACCCAAGATCCGCGCCGCGGCCGGCCTTGGCGTTTCCCCGGACCAGCCGGATTCCGACCATTATTCATCGCGCTATGCGCATTGCGACGTGCTGGTGCTGGGTGGCGGTGCCGCCGGCATTGCGGCAGCATTGGCAGCGGCTGAAACGGGCGTGCGGGTCATCCTCGCCGACGAGCAGGCCGAGTTCGGCGGCAGCCTGCGTTTCGAGACCGGTGCGAAGATCGACGGCCAGGGCGGTTTTGCCTGGGCACAGGCGGCAATCGCCCGACTGAGCGCGATGGACAATGTCCGCGTGCTCTCGCGCACGACGGCGTTCGGCTACTACGCGCAGAATTTCGTCGGGCTGGTCGAGCGTGTCAGCGATCATCTCTCGGCTCCCGGCCACGATCTGGCGCGCGAGCGGCTGTGGCAAGTTCGCGCCAAGCGCGTGGTGCTGGCCTCCGGCGCCATCGAGCGCCACATGGTGTTCGCCGACAACGACCGGCCGGGCATCATGCTGGCGGGTGCTGCACGCACCTATCTGAACCACTATGGCGTCGCGGTCGGCAAAAATGTCGGCGTCTACACCGCCAATGATTCCGCCTATGCGGCGGCGATCGACCTGAAGAAGGCCGGCATCAATGTGGCGGCGATCGTCGATTTGCGCGACAATCCGACCGGACCGGTGATCGACGAGGCGAGGGCGCTCGGCGTCGAGGTCAATTTCGGCCGCGCGGTGATCCGCGCCGGCGGCAAGTTGCGCGTTTCCTCGATGACGGTGCAGCCGAAGAATGGTGGTGGCGAGCGCACCATCCCGGTCGACGCGATCCTGATGTCGGCCGGCTGGACGCCGTCGGTGCATCTGTTCTCGCAGTCGCGCGGCAAGGTTGCCTTCAACGACGAGACCAAGCGCTTCGTGCCGGGCACCTATGCGCAGGATTGCGTCTCTGTCGGCGCCTGCAATGGCACAGACGGGCTGTCGGCGACGGTGGACGAGGCCTATGCGGCTGGCGCCAAGGCGGCCAAGGATGCGGGTGCCAAAACCGCCAAGGGTACAAAGCCGAAGGTTGATGCCTCGGAGAGCTGGTCGCGCGGCATGCTGGGTGCGGCTCCCGGCGCCGGGCCGGACACGACGGTGAAAGCTTTCGTCGACTTCCAGAACGATGTCACCGCCAAGGACATCCGCCAGGCGGTGCATGAAGGCATGCGCTCGATCGAGCACGTCAAGCGCTTCACCACGAACGGCATGGCGACCGATCAGGGCAAGACCTCCAACATGCATGGCCTGGCGATTGCCGCCGAGACGCTGGGCAAGCCGATCCCGGAGGTCGGCCTGACCACGTTTCGGGCGCCCTATACGCCGGTGACCTTCGGCGCGATCGTCAGCCATGCGCGCGGTCCGCTGTTCGACCCGACACGCAAGACGGCGATCCATCCCTGGGCCGAGGCCCAAGGGGCGGTGTTCGAGGATGTCGGCCAGTGGAAGCGCGCCTGGTATTTCCCCAATGCGGGGGAAGACATGCACGCTGCCGTCGACCGTGAATGCGTCGCGGTGCGCAAGACGGCCGGCCTGTTCGATGCCTCGACGCTGGGCAAGATCGAAGTGGTCGGGCCGGATGCGGCCAAGTTCATGGAACTGCTCTACACCAACCCATGGGAGAAGCTGGAGCCCGGCCGCTGCCGCTACGGCATCATGCTGCGCGAGGACGGCTTCATCTATGATGACGGTGTCGTCGGCAGACTGGCGCCGGACCGTTTCCATGTGACCACGACGACCGGCGGCGCGCCGCGCGTCATGAACCACATGGAGGACTATCTCCAGACCGAGTTCCCGCATCTCAATGTCTGGCTGACCTCGATCACCGAGCAATGGGCGGTCATCGCCGTGCAGGGCCCGAAGTCACGTGACATCATCGCGCCGCTGGTCGAAGGCATCGACATGTCCGACGAGGCACTGCCGCATATGTCGGTGCGCGAAGGCAAGATCTGCGGCGTGCCGACCAGGCTGTTCCGCATGTCGTTCACCGGCGAGCGCGGCTTCGAGGTCAACGTGCCTGCCGACTATGGCCAGGCCGTCTGGGAAGCGCTGTGGGCTGAAGGTCAGAAACATGGCGCTGCCGCCTACGGCACCGAGGCCATGCACGTGCTGCGCGCCGAAAAGGGCTATATCATCGTCGGCCAGGATACCGACGGCACGGTCACGCCGAACGATGCCGGCCTCGACTGGGCGGTGGGCAAGAAGAAGACCGATTTCGTCGGGATCAGGGGCATGGCGCGACCGGACCTGGTCGCCAAGGGCCGCAAGCAGCTGGTCGGTCTCAAGACCAAGGACCCCAAGGTGGTGCTGGAAGAAGGCGCGCAGATCGTCGAGGACCCGAAGCAGGCGATTCCGATGAAGATGATCGGCCATGTCACTTCGAGCTACTGGTCGGAAAATTGCGGCCGCTCGATCGCGTTGGCGCTGGTCGCCGGCGGCCGCGATCGCATGGGCGAAACGCTCTACGTGCCGATGCCGAACGGGGTGATCGAAGTGGAGGTTACCGGCATGGTGTTCTTCGACGAGACGGGAGGGCGCCTCAATGGCTAAGGCCGCTGCAAGAAAGACGGCTCCGGCTGCATCGCCTTCGGTAGAACGCCGTCCGGCGCTGGCTGGACGCAGCACTTCGGCGACCAGCGTCAAGGTCGAGGTGCTGCCGCCGGCTGAGCGCATGTCATTGCGTGCGCCGGAGGCTTCGGTTGCAGCGCTTTCGAAAGCGCTCGGGGTGACCTTGCCGAACAAGCCGAAGACGTCTGCCTCGAAGGGTGGGCGAACCGCCTTGTGGCTCGGCCCCGACGAATGGCTTGTTGTCGACGAGGCCGGTAACGATCCGCTCGCCGATTGCGCCAAGGTTTCCGTGCTGCACTCGGCGGTCGGCATCTCGCATCGCAACATTGCTATCGCCGTGACGGGCGCCGGGGCAGCAGCGACGATCAATGGGGGTTGTCCGCAGGATCTATCGCTCGACGTCTTCCCGGTGGGAGCAGCGTCGCGCACCATCCTGGGCAAGACGGAGATCGTGCTGCTGCGCACAGCCGCCGACACCTTCCGGGTTGAATGCTGGCGTTCCTTCTCGGACTATGTTTTTACTTTCCTGTCCGAGGGATCGCGCGACGCAGCGGTCTGAACTCGGAACGTTTTGCAGGGCACGCTCGTTCTGCATCCGCACGCCGAGGGAGAATGCCGATGCCGTCGAATTCCGCGCCGAAGTCGCCGGTCAAGAAGACATCGGCCGTCCGCTCGCTCGAACATGAGCGGCACGAAGCGCCGAGCGCCGAAGAGGAACTCGAGGAAGGTCTCGAAGACACGTTCCCGGCCAGCGATCCGATATCGATCACCAGCACGTCCATTCCCGGCGCGCCCGCGAAACCCGGCAAGGCCAAGACCGTGCCCGGGCGCAAGAAGCGCAAGACGTAGAGCGGTTCATCGTTTCGCGGAAACGCCGAACCGCTCTCCTTTTTCATTTTAGCGCAATTCCGGACGGAAAACCGTTTCACACTTTTCCTGGAATTGCTCCAGTTTTCCATCGGACCAGATCGGATCGGACCTTCTCAATCCCATTGGACATGCTATTTAAAGCGCTTTGGGAGATGAAAATGCCGACAAAAGCGATCGTTTGGGGCGAGAATGTCCATGAGCAGACCAATGCCGCCGTGCGCGACCTCTATCCCTTGGGGATGCATGGCACCATTGCCGCGGCACTCAACCAGGACAAGGGCATCGAGGCGACCACCGCCACCTTGCAGGAGCCCGAACATGGCCTGAGCGAGAAGCGCCTGGCGGCTACCGACGTGCTTTTGTGGTGGGGCCATGCGGCGCATGGCGACGTCAAGGACGAGATCGTCGAGCGGGTGCAGAAGCGGGTGTGGGAAGGCATGGGCCTGATCGTGCTCCATTCCGGCCACTACTCGAAGATTTTCAAGCGGCTGATGGGCACGCCCTGTTCGCTGAAATGGCGCGAGGCGGGCGAGCGCGAGCGCGTCTGGGCGATCAACCGCGGCCACCCGATCGCGCAAGGCATCGGCGATTGCCTGGAGATCGGCGAGACCGAAATGTATGGCGAACCCTTCGCCGTGCCGGAGCCGCTCGAGACGGTGTTCGTCTCCTGGTACGAGGGCGGCGAGGTGTTCCGGTCAGGGCTGACCTACCAGCGCGGCGCAGGCAGGATCTTCTACTTCTCGCCCGGCCACGAGACCTATCCGATCTATCACAATGAGGGCGTGCAGCAGGTGCTGCGCAACGCGGTGCACTGGGCGCACAACCCGGCGCCGGCATGGTCCGGCATCACCAATGCGC
>NZ_RZQG01000387.1:0-5459 GCF_003998635.1 Mesorhizobium sp. M7D.F.Ca.US.004.03.1.1 | reverse complement strand
CTGCATGGTCCAGTCCGACGCCACCATGCCACCGTCGACCCGCAGCACCGTCTTGGCCGAAGCTCCCTTCCAGTCCTTGCGCATGGCGTCGAGCAGGTCGCGCGTCTGGTAGGCCACGGCTTCCAGCGCGGCGCGGGCAAACTCCGCCGGACCGGAATTGCGGGTCAGCCCGAAGATGGCGCCGCGTGCCTCGGCATCCCAATGCGGTGCGCCGAGTCCGACAAAGGCGGGCACCAGGTAGACATTTTGCGTCGGATCGGCTTCTGCCGCCAGTTTGCCGCTCTGCTCGGCCTTGCCGATCACCTTGATGCCATCGCGCAACCATTGAACCGCGGCACCGGCAATGAAGATTGAGCCTTCCAGTGCGTAGGTCGTCTTGCCGTTCAGCCGGTAGGCAATGGTGGTCAAGAGCCGGTTCTTCGAACGCACCAGGTCGCTGCCAGTGTTCAGCAGCGCAAAACAGCCAGTGCCATAGGTCGACTTCATCATACCTGGCTCAAAGCAGGCCTGGCCGATGGTCGCGGCATGCTGGTCGCCGGCAACCCCGAGGATTCTTATCTCGGCGCCAAAGAGACTTTTCTCCGTGATTCCATAGTCATCGGCACAGTCCTTTACCTCAGGGAGCATTTTCGCCGGGATGTTGAGGATCGTCAGCAGCTCGTCATCCCAGGCATTCTCAGCGATGTTGTAGACCAGCGTGCGCGAAGCGTTGGTGGCGTCCGTCGCATGGACCTTGCCGCCGGTCAGCCGCCAGATCAGGAAACTATCGATGGTGCCAGCGAGCAGTTCGCCTTTCTCGGCCCGCTTTCTGGCGCCCTTCACCTTGTCCAACACCCAGGCGATCTTGGTGCCGGAAAAATAGGGATCGAGCAGCAGTCCGGTCTTGCGGGTGAACTTCTTCTCCAACCCCTGCCTCTTGAGTTTCTGGCACAGCGACGCGGTGCGCCGGTCCTGCCAGACGATGGCATTGTGGATCGGCTTGCCGGTCACCCTGTCCCAGATGACAACGGTTTCGCGTTGATTGGTGATGCCGAGTGCGGCCACCTCGGAAGCAGTCCGACCGGCGTTCTTCAGCGCCGCCTTCACGGTCGATACGACGCTCGTCCAGATGTCCTCGGGATCGTGCTCAACCCAGCCGGAGGCCGGATAGTGCTGGGTGAACTCCTGTTGCCCGCTGCCGGCAACCTTCATCTTGTCGTCGAACAGGATCGCCCTGGTCGATGTCGTGCCCTGGTCAATGGCAAGGATGTATCCGGTCATTCTGCCTCCCCACTTAGTCTTTTACACAAACAGGGGAGACGGCAAGATGCCGCCTCCCCCTATTCTCATGATGCGGGCGCGAACGCCAACACCAAGGTTACTTCTGCCAGCTCTTCACCAGTTCGTCGTAGTTGATGGTGATCGGCTTGTCCTTCTCCTGCTCGAGCTTCAGCTGAGGCGCGAGATTGCCGGCCTTGACCGCGTCGGCGTTCCAGTAGGCAAGGTCATGCTCTTCGGCCATCTTCGGTCCGATGTCGCCCTGGACACCGGATTTCTCGATACGGGCCATGACTTTTTCCTGGTCGGCGCAGAGCGAATCCATGGCTTCCTGCGGTGTCTTGGCACCCGAGGATGCGTCACCGATGTTCTGCCACCAGAGCTGCGCCAGCTTCGGATAGTCCGGCACGTTGGTACCGGTCGGCGTCCACTGCACACGGGCCGGCGAGCGGTAGAACTCGATCAGACCGCCGAGCTTCGGCGCACGTTCGGTGAAGCTCTTGTCATGGATGGTGGAGTCGCGAATGAAGGTCAGGCCAACCTGGCTCTTCTTCACGTCGACGGTCTTCGAGGTGACGAACTGCGCATAAAGCCAGGCGGCTTTGGCGCGGTCGGTCGGCGTCGACTTCATCAGCGTCCAGGAACCGACATCCTGATAGCCGAGCTTCATGCCGTCCTTCCAGTATGAGCCGTGCGGAGACGGCGCCATACGCCATTTCGGCGTACCGTCGTCGTTCATGACCGGCAAGCCGGGCTTGACCATGTCGGCGGTGAACGCGGTGTACCAGAAGATCTGCTGGGCAACATTGCCTTGCGACGGCACGGGGCCGGATTCAGAGAAGGTCATGCCCTGGGCTTCCGGCGGCGCATAGGCTTTCAGCCAATCAAGATACTTCTGGATGGCATAGACCGATGCTGGTCCATTGGTGTCGCCGCCGCGCGCTGTGCACGAGCCGACAGGCCGCGAATTCGCATCGACCTTGATGCCCCATTCATCGACCGGCACGCCATTCGGCAGGCCCTTGTCGCCGTTGCCGGCCATCGACAGCCAGGCGTCGGTGAACCGCCAGCCGAGCGACGGATCCTTCTTGCCGTAGTCCATGTGGCCAAAGACTTTCTTGCCGTTGACGTCGCGGCCGGTGAAGAATTCGGCGATGTCCTCATAGGCCGACCAATTGACCGGCACGCCGAGATCGTAGCCGTACTTGGCCTTGAAGTCGGCCTTGTTCTTCTCGTCGTTGAACCAGTCGTAACGGAACCAGTAGAGGTTCGCGAACTGCTGGTCGGGCAGCTGGTAGAGCTTCTTGTCCGGCGCAGTGGTGAACTTGGTGCCGATGAAGTCGTCAACATCGAGCATCGGATCGGTAACGTCCTTGCCTTCGCCCGCCATCCAGTCGGTCAGGTTGCGCACCTGCTGGTAGCGCCAGTGCGTGCCGATCAGATCGGAATCGTTGACCCAGCCGTCGTAGATGTTCTGGCCGGTCTGCATCTGGGTCTGGATCTTTTCGACGACGTCGCCTTCCTGGATGACGTCATGCGTGACCTTGATGCCGGTGATGGCGGTAAAGGCCGGCGCCAGCACCTGAGACTCGTACTGGTGGGTGGTCAAGGTTTCCGACACGACTTTGATGTCCATGCCGGCGAAGGGCTTGGCCGCGTCAATGAACCACTGCATCTGCTTTTCCTGGTCGGCGCGAGAAAGCGTCGACACGCCGCCTATCTCCTTGTCCAGAAAGGCTTTTGCCTCATCCATCCCGGCATAGGCATTGCCTACGCCGAGCAACAGGACAAGGGCCGTTGTTGATGTTAAAAATTGCCGTCGCATGTGTTTCCTCCACTGTTTAAGGTTTCAAGTGCGATCTGGAGCGGTCGCCGGCACGCGGCCGCTCCAACAGTTTCCCCCTCTATACGTAGCGGAACACGCCAATGGCGTAGACCACGGAGAGAGCGAGAGCCCACCAAAGGCTCGGTCCGACAAGACCCAGCCAAGCGAGATGGATAAAGGCGCTGCCGAGCAGCGATAAGAACAAGCGGTCGCCGCGCGTCGTCTCGAAGCGCAGCACGCCGACGCGTGGATTGCCGCCCGGCGAGGCGTATTCCCAGACGCCCATGCCGACCAGCAGCAGGGCGATGACGGCAAAAAAAGCGGCCGTCGGCCAGGTCCATGCCATCCAGGAGAAGTCGAGGTTCATGATCACACCCTCCCCAGGGCGAAGCCCTTGGCGATGTAGTTGCGCACGAACCAGATGACGAGCGCACCGGGTATCAGCGTCAGCACGCCGGCGGCCGCCAGCAGCCCCCAGTCCATGCCGGAGGCCGACACGGTGCGGGTCATGGTGGCGGCGATCGGCTTGGCATCGGTGGTGGTCAGCGTTCGGGCGATCAGCAGTTCGACCCATGAGAACATGAAGCAGAAGAAGCAGGCGACGCCGATGCCGCTGGCGATCAGCGGCATGAAGATCCTGATGAAGAAGCGCGGGAACGAATAGCCGTCGATATAGGCGGTCTCGTCGATTTCCTTCGGCACGCCCGACATGAAGCCTTCGAGGATCCACACCGCCAGCGGCACGTTGAACAGGCAGTGCGCGAGCGCGACCGCTATGTGCGTGTCGATCAGGCCGAAGGCCGAGTAGAGCTGGAAGAACGGCAGCGCGAACACTGCCGGCGGCGCCATGCGGTTGGTCAGCAGCCAGAAGAACAGATGCTTGTCGCCAAGGAAGCGGTAGCGCGAGAAGGCATAGGCCGCCGGCAGCGCCACCGATACCGAAATCACCATGTTCATGACCACATAGGTGATCGAGTTGATGTAGCCGGAGTACCAGGCCTTCTCGGTGAAGATGGTGACGTAGTTGGCGATTGTCGGCGCGTGCGGGTAGAGCGTCAGCGAGTTAACGATCTCCGCATTGGTCTTGAAGCTCATGTTGATGAGCCAGTAGATCGGCAGCAAAAGCACGATGATGTAGAGCGTCGGCACGATCCACCACCAGCGCGATTCCTCGCCGCGCCGGCGCATCAACCGATCGATTTCGCTCTGCGACAGCGCGCTGGCGAGCCCTTCTGAAACAGCCGCCTGACTCACCCGGTCCCGCTCCGTCGTCGTTTCGTTGGCGCCAGCCATCTCAGCGCTCCGCGTCGTAGTTGGTCATCACGGTGTAGAACACCCACGACAACAACAGGATGATGAGGAAGTAGACCAGCGACATGGCGGCTGCCGGACCAAGGTCGAACTGGCCGAGTGCCGTCTTGACGAGGTCGATCGACAGGAACGTAGTCGAATTGCCAGGCCCGCCGCCGGTGACGACGAAGGGCTCGGTGTAGATCATGAAACTGTCCATGAAGCGCAACAGAACGGCGATCAAAAGCACGCGCTGCATCTTCGGCAACTGGATGTAGCGAAACACCGCCCAGCGCGAGGCGCCATCGATCTTGGCCGCTTGGTAGAAGGCATCCGGGATCGAGACCAGTCCGGCGTAGCAGAGCAGCACGACGAGGCTGGTCCAGTGCCAGACATCCATGACGATGATCGTGACCCAGGCATCGAACGGATCCTGCACGTAATTGTAATCGATGCCGATCGCGTTGAGATAATAGCCCAGCAGCCCGATGTCGTTGCGTCCGAACACCTGCCAGATCGTGCCGACGACGTTCCACGGGATCAGCAGCGGCAGCGACATCAGCACCAGGCAGACCGGCACGCCCCAGCCCTTCTTCGGCATGTTGAGCGCAATGAAGATGCCGAGCGGCACCTCAATCGCCAGGATGATGAAGGAAAAGATCAGGTTGCGGACCATCGCTTCCCAGAAGCGGCTGGACGAGAGCAGTTCTTCGAACCATTCGGTGCCGGCCCAGGTGAAGACATTGTTGCCGAACGTGTCCTGCACCGAATAGTTGACGACCGTCATCAGCGGGATGACGGCGGTGAAGGCCACCAGCACCAGCACCGGCAGCACCAGGAACCAGGCCTTGTTGTTCCAGGTCTTTTCCATTTATGCCCCCATCTCGACGCGCCAGGAATCGGCATAGATGTTGATGCCGGCCGGGTCGAACCGCACCTTCGGATCGGCAGGCACGGTCTCGTCCTCGCCGATGACCGCCGCAATCTCGCGGCCTTCGAGATTGGCGCGGACCACCTTGTGGCGGCCGAGATCCTCGACCTTGCTGATCGAAACGGCCATGCCGTCGCGGCCAAGCCGGACATATTC
>NZ_RZQG01000386.1:0-5459 GCF_003998635.1 Mesorhizobium sp. M7D.F.Ca.US.004.03.1.1 | reverse complement strand
GCAGTGGCGCGAGGTTGCGCGCCTCCATGGCAAGATACTCCGCCAGGGTGCCGTCGCGATACCAATCGGCGAGACCGAACACGCGCTGGCCCACCGACAGTCCCGTTGTGCCGTAGCCGAGGGCGGTGACCACTCCGGCCAGTTCGTGCCCGGGGATCGATGGCGTCCGGTCACGGTGGACGCGATCGGTCCAGGTCGAGGGCCACATCAGCTCAGTCGGGACAAATCCAGACGCATGAACCTGAACGACGACGTCGTTTATCGCTGCCTGCGGCTCGGGCCGCTCGGTCAGCTTCATCCCGGCCGTTCCCGCGGCCTGATCCGTTACTGCGATTGCCTTCATCGGAACTGTCTCCTCGGTCATTTGTCACGTGGCGATGGCCGGTAGATATGTCCGGGTCCGGTCATGAAACAGGACCAAGATTGGCGGGAATGATGGTACCATCGCGCCATGGCCGCTGTGCCCATCCATCTCGACCGCGCCGCAAGGACGCCGCTGGCGACGCAGATCTACCGGGCAGTCCGGGACGCCATCGAGACCGGGCGGCTGGACCCGGGAGCAAAGCTGCCTTCCTGGCTTGACATGGCCGCTCAGCTCGGCGTCTCGCGCGGCACCGTACGCGTCGCGTACCAGCGCCTCATCGACGAGCAGTTCGCGGTCGGCGCCGGCGCGGCGGGCACCCGCGTCGCCGAGGGCCCGTCGCCTTCGTCGGCGCCGTTGTGGTCGCCAGACGTGCCGCCGCTGCCGGAACTGTTCCATACCTATGGAACGCCGCCCCTGCCTTTCCAGATGGGCGTGCCCTCGCAAGACGCCTTTCCGTTCAAGCTGTGGTCGCGCATCTTCGCGCGAGCGGCGCGGCGGGCAGCGGCCGCGCCGGTCAGCTATCCCGATCCCCGGGGTGACCCGCAGCTGCGAAAGGAGATCGCGGCCTATGTCGGGATCGCGCGGGGTCTTCGGTGCAGTCCCGCCCAGGTGTTCATCGCTGCAGGCTATTCCGGGGCGATCGGTCTGGCGGTGCGCGCGCTGCAGGTCGAGGGATCGCGGGCCTTGATCGAGGATCCGAGCTTCCCGATCACACGCAAAGCGCTCGACCTGGCCGGCATCACCGTGACGGCCGTTCCGGTCGACGCCGAAGGCCTGGATGTCGCTTCCGGCGTCCGGAGCGCTCAGGACGCAGCGCTGGCGATCGTCACGCCAGGGCAACATGCGCCGCTCGGGATGACGATGTCGCTGAGCCGCAGGCTTGCGTTGCTCGCTTGGGCTCAGCGGAGCGAGGCCTGGATCATCGAGGACGATTATCTGAGCGAGCTGCAGCTAACCGGCCGGGCGGCTCCAGCGCTCGCTTCGCTCGATCACGGTGGACGGGTCCTGCATATTGGCAGCTTCAGCAAGACGATCAGCCCAGTTCTGCGCCTCGGGTTCGTCGTTGCGCCCATCGAACTGACTGGCCGGTTCGGTGACGTATGCGCCTGCCTGGCGCCGGCTCCAGCCCTAGCGCTCCAAGGCGCGGTGGCCGAGTTCCTGCGCGAGGGGCACTATATTCGGCATCTGCGGCGCATGAAGCGCCTCTACGCGTCTCGGCGGCAGGCCCTGCTCGAGGGCCTCGCACAGGTCGGGTCGGAGTCGCTGAAAGTCGAAGCCACCGCTGGCTTGGCCGTGATTGTCTCGACAACCGCCTCTCTGTCGGACGTGGAGATCGCCCGCCGCGCCCGCTCGTTCGGCTTGGCACCGTCGCCTCTCTCTCAATGGTGCGTCCGATCACCCCCATGGCAGGGGCTCCTGCTCGGCGTGACCAACTTGGATACGGGTCGGCTTCCACAGTATTGCCGGCAGCTCGCGGAAGCGGCGCAATAACGCCACTTGCGCTCGGCGATCCTTGTAGGGGCCGATCCTGCAATGGACTGCTCCTGCCCCTTGGTTTGGGGACACGGCCGTGGCCGCAATACGAGTTCGAGTTGGCGATCCTCGCCGACGAATGACGGTCCATCGGCTGTTGGCGAACGTCTCGGCGGAGCGGCGCCGAGGCGCCAGTTTTCATTCGAGCTTCATGGCCGCCACTTCGCCCTCGCTTATCAACGGCACATAGAGGATCGACTTGCCGTCGGTGCCGATGTCGGCGCTGCCGGGCTTGAAATGCGCCACCGCTTCCGGTGCGCCGCCGGTATGATAGCGGTAGAGCGTGCCGGTCATGTAGGCGGTGGCATAGATGCTGTCGCCAATGGCGATGACGCCATCGAGGTCGGCGAATTTCTGGGCGCCCGGCAAGGGCGAAACCACCTTGCTGGCGATGTCGACCGACAGCAGGCCACCGGGCTCCGCCGTGCTGAAGTCGGGCTTGATGCCCTTGCCCCAGGAGGCGACGATCAGCCTGTTTCCATCGGCGAAGACGCCGTTGGGCGAGGCCAGCGCCGCGTCCTTGACGAACAGCTCCGGCCAGTTGCCGTCGATGCGGTCGTGACGCAACTCTGCCCCAGTGTACGGAATCGTACGTAACCGCCCACCATGTCAAACTTTATTGCCGGCAACGGTCGCTCGGCAGATAATCCTGCTGCGTGCCGGAGCCGGCGGACCGCGCGTTTTTTCCATGCGGGGTAAAGGCGCGGGTTCTTGGTTTGAGTTTGGTGAGACCCTACAGGTTTTGTCACTTGAAGAACCGATTTCCGCCGGACCCATAAATTCGTGATTGTCCACATTGCGCGGGAGGCAGTGCGAAATGGATGATGTAATGTTGAACGCCAGGGTTTGCCCCTGTGTTGAAGTGATCGAGGCCTGCGGCGAATGGTTCGTCCGGGTGGCCGAGGATGACCAGGAACTGACCCGATCATTCGAGCTGGAATCGTTCGCACTGGCCTATGCGGAAGGTCAGCGAATGCGGTTGGGGCTTGCCGACTTCAAGCGACTGTAAACCACCAGTAACCTTGCATCCTTGGCCCTTTGGCAGCCCATCACCAAGTGCGCATGGTCTAATCGGCGAGCTTGACGCCTGCATCCGCCGTCTCGTCCTTGAAGTTAACCCTCGTACCCTTCTGCACCATAGAGGCGAGGTCTTCGGCATCCCAGTTGGTCAGCCGGATGCAGCCGTGTGAGAAAGTCGCGCCGATCTTGCCAGGTTCGGGCGTGCCGTGAATGCCGTAGCTTTCGATCGAGAGGTCGATCCAGACCGATCCGACGGGGTTGTTCGGCCCAGCAGCGATGGTGAAAGGCCGCTTGGTCTTTACTCCCTTGAAAGCGAAGCGCGGATCGTAGTGATAAGTTGGATTGTGCACCACGCGTTTGATCTCTGCCATACCGCTCGGCGCCGGCTTCTCATCGCTCCCGATCGATGCCGGGTAGATTGCGAGCCATCTGCCGGAAGGATCGAGCACGCGCACCAGGCGGGCGCCCTTGTCGACCTCGACGCTGGCAACGGCCGCAGGAGGATCGCCCCGGCCAACGTCCGGCACCATCAAGGTCGCACCGGCCCTCCCGAAGCCAGCGTAGGGATTGAGCCTTCGTAGCAATTGTTCGCTAATATGGAAGCGCTCCGCCAACCTCTCCACGGTGTTGCGATAGCCCAGCCGTGGCAGACGGGCCATCCTCTCCATGCGGGTCGGAATTCGCTTGGTAAAGCGCCCGCGCACATCCTTGCGCGTCACCTCATAGGCGATCAGGACCGGGCTGGCTGAGGTTGCCATCAGCCTGTCCCAGGTGTCCTGAGTGAGCTTGCCATCGGACGGGAATCCGTTCGCGGCCTGAAAGGCGCTCACCGCTCTGGCGAAGTTCTCTGAAAGGCGGCCATTGATCAGGCCCGGCGAGAATCGGGCACGGTCCAGAAGGATCTGCGCTTTCAGTATGGCTGGATTGACGCCTTTGGCTGGGCCGACGCCGAATTGGGCCTGATTGACGGCGAGTCGGTCCAGCTTGGCCGCCTCCGTCCCCCCGCATGCGAGGGCGAGTGCCGCGGCGACGACAACAAGGACCCTAAACATCGATGTCAACTCCGGAGCTGCGCAGGAATCTGCGTCTATGACGCGGAAAGACCTTTCTGGTTCCGTCCGCCAACATCCGATTCATCGGCCGACCTTATGGAAAGGCCCGTCACGTCGATGTGGCGAGCCTTTTTCAGTGCGATAGGCACTGCAAGGTCAGGTCAGGATAAGGACGATCTTCAACGTGTCCGGATCGACGATGACGATCCGACCGTCGGCCAACACGAAATACTCGTAGGTTTCGTAGGCTGGTACGATCTTCACGATACGCGCCGGCAGACGATGCAACCGGATCTTGTGCCGGGGAACCTCAATGCCGACCGAAATGTCGAAATCGACATTGGACACCGGCTCGACCCTGGTCTCCTTGATAACCTGGGTGATCTGGGTTTTCTGTTCGACCGTGACATTGGTGATGGAAGCAGTCGACCCCTGATCAGTCTGTGTCGAGGCCTTGCCCTGAGCTTGATCGTCGGTCTTCAGCTTCGTCTTGCCCTGGGTCTGCTGATCAGTGGTCGCACCTGCCTTGCCCTGGGCCTGCTCGTCGGTCTTCAGCTTCGTCTTGCCCTGGGCCTGCTGATCGGTGGTCGCACCTGCCTTGCCCTGGGCCTGCTCGTCGGTCTTCAGCTTCGTCTTGCCTTGGGCCTGCTGATCGGTGGTCGCACCTGCCTTGCCCTGGGCCTGTTCGTCCGTCTTGAGCTTGGGTTTGCCCTGAGCCTGCTGGTCCGTCTGGACCTTGGCCTTGGCCTTGCCCTGGGCCTGCTCGCCCATCTTCATCTTCGAGCCCTTTTGACAGTCGGCCGCGCCGGCCGCGCAATTGCTGTCGCCGCCCGACTGGGTTTCAGCCGGCTGCGTCTGAGCAACTGCGGCACCACATCCGATGCCGAGCGCCAGCATGCTGGTGATCAGAATATGTTTCATGGGAAATCTCCTCGAAAGCGTCAGTCCCTTCGCTGGGTAAACCTCAACGGAAAAACTTTGTTCCAGGCGAATTGAGCAAACCGACGGGCAGAAATTTGAAGGAACAAGCCACATCCGATGGCGTTAACGACCGTGAGACCCGGTTGCGAACGGCAGCCCAAGGGCTCTCCCACACTCGCTCACAACGGAAAGGAGACGATCATGAGGATGCATCTTACCAGTGCAGCGGCAGGACTTTTGCTACTCGCCGATGTTGGCGCCGCCGCGGCTCAGGACGTGGTCATCCAGCCTGAGCAGGAAACGGTGATTAAGGAGTACGTGCACAAGCAGCCGCTGGCTTCCGTCAAGCTCCCTGGCGTGGAACTCAATGTCGGCATGGCTCTGCCAGATACCGTCGAACTTCATGAAGTTCCCAACGTCAAATATCGCTACGTTGTAGTCGACAACCAGACCGTGGTGGTTGATCCTGGCACCCGCAAGATCGTGAAGATTATTCAGTGATCCAAGTTCACCCAAGCCCGCCGCTTTCCGGAGTGGCGGGCTTTTTGCCTTTGCGCTTGGTACAAAGT
>NZ_RZQG01000385.1:0-5476 GCF_003998635.1 Mesorhizobium sp. M7D.F.Ca.US.004.03.1.1 | reverse complement strand
GGTAGTAGCTGCAGAGCGCGCAGGCAAAGACGCCGGCCAGCATCGGGATCGGCGCGCTGCCTTGCTCATAGACGAATTTGTAGAACGGCTGCTGCCACAGATAGAGCGAGTACGACCACAGTCCCAGCGTTGCCATCGGCCAGGAGGACAGCAGTCCGGAAAAATAGCGCGGGCTGAAATCGAGCACATTGACGGCCAGAGCCAGCAGCGGCACTGCGAAGAGATAGTGGATCGGCGTCGGCACCGGATCGAGGAACAGCAGAACGGCGCAGATCGATGCCGCCAGGGCCACATGCTTGCCTCTCAAGACCGCCGGCAGCCTGCCATCGGCCTTGAGCAGGCAGATCGAAGCCGACAGCAGGATCGACGCGATGTGCACGTCGGTGCGCCAATAGGTGGTTTCGTAGTCCATCCCGAAGACCCAGTACGAAACCGCGCCGTTGGCCATGGCCAGAAAGGCCAGCGCCAGGAGCAGCACGACGACGCGAGAGCGGCTTGAGACGATGACGCTGATCAGCGCCAGGATGATATAGGCGTGCTCCTCGATGCAGAGCGACCATATATGGTCGAGCGCCCCTGCCCGCGTCACGAGAATGCCGGCATAATTGTAGGTGAATGTCAGCGCCGTCAGCGCCGCCTTCCATTTGAAGGCGATGAATGTGCCGGAGAGCGCAACCATCGCGACGACCACGAAGACCAGAAGCGCCGGATAGATGCGGGAAAAGCGGCGCTTGAAGAATTTCTTCAGCGGGTAGCGTTCGATGAACAGGATCTCGCCCATCAGCCGGCCGCTGAGCACGAAGAAGAATTCGACGCCCAGCACGCCGAGATTGATCCCGGGAACGGGAAAGAAATGGCCGATCAGCACCAGGGCGATCGACAGGCCGCGCCAGCCGTCGAGATAGGCCAGTCTTGTTCTGGCTGGTCTGTCGACGGCGGACCGGGATGGAACGGCATGCGTCGCGGAGATGTCGGTCATGCCGATCCTTTCGCATTAGGCATGCGAAAGGGCACGGCGGTACACGCCGAACCCGGCTCGCATTCCCGCCCCAGTTCATATTGCAGTGCAATATCACTTTGTGCAAGTGCGAGATCGCGGCCGGAACAGTTCCGGGCGAAGTATCGGCCGGAATTGCTTCAAGCAGAGAATTGCTGCACGGCGGCGATTCCATCAGCAACAGGACCACCACACACGAAAAAGGGCTCCGAGGGCCCCTTTCCTTGTCTGCAACTCATCGTGTCAGAAACTGTTTCGAAATTCGCTCTGGCGAGTCATATGGTGGTGGTTTCGAGAACCGGAGCGCAGCGGACATTTGGGTCCGTGAGCACCGGAAGCGCAGAAAACGCCATCAGATGGCCGCCAGAGTAGAGTTTCCAAACAGTTTCTCAGGCGTTGGCGGCAGCCACCGCCCGCTTGGCCATCACCGCGATCAGATTGGCGCGATAGTCGGCCGAGGCATGGATGTCGGTCATCAGATTCTTCGCCGGCACTTTCACGCCGTCGAGTGCCGAGGCCGCGAAATTCTTGGCCAATGCGGCCTCGATCTCCTTCGAGCGGAAGACGCCGTCGTCGCCGGCGCCGGTGACGGCGACGCTGACGCCATCCTTGCCTTTGGCCACGAACACGCCAACGATGGCATAGCGCGATGCCGGGTTGCGGAATTTTTCGTAAGCCGCCTTGGCCGGCGCGGTGAAGGTGACGGCGGTGACGATCTCACCGTCCTTCAACGACGTCTCGAACAGGCCCTTGAAGAACTTGTCGGCCGCGATCTGGCGCTTGTTGGTGACGATGGTGGCGCCCAACGCCAGCAGCGCCGCCGGATAATCGGCCGCTGGATCGTTGTTGGCGATCGAGCCGCCGATCGTCCCCTTGTGGCGCACCGCCGGATCGCCGATCAGCGATGCGAGATGGGCAAGCGCCGGACAGGCCTTCTTCAGCTTCTCGTCATTGGCAACGGCGTGATGCGTGGTGGCAGCGCCGATGGTGACGGTCTTGCCCGACACCTTGACGCCCTGCAGCTCCTTGATCCGCGACAGGTCGACAAGGTCGGAAGGTGCGGCGAGCCGCGTCTTCATCGCCGGGATCAGCGTCATGCCGCCCGAAAGCAGCTTGGCGTCACCCGTCTTGATCAGCTTGGCGGCATCAGTGACCGAGGCGGCGCGGTGATAATTGACCGAATACATGCTCGTTCCTCCTCAGTGTTTCGCCGCGCGGATCGCTGCCCACACTGTGGACGGCGAAGCCGGCATGGCAAGATCGTTGCTGCCGATGGCGTCGGTGATGGCGTTGATCACCGCCGGTGGCGAACCGATGGCGCCGGCCTCGCCACAGCCCTTGATGCCGAGTGGATTACCCGGGCACGGCGTGTTCGAGGTCGAGACCTTGAACGAAGGCAGGTCACTGGCGCGCGGCATGGTGTAGTCCATGTAGCTCGCGGTCAGCAGTTGGCCGCTGTTGTCATAGTGGGCGCCCTCGAGCAGCGCCTGGCCGATGCCTTGCGCCAGCCCGCCATGCACCTGACCCTCGACGATCATCGGGTTGATGATGTTGCCGAAATCGTCGGCGGCGACGAACTGGATGATCTCGGTCATGCCGGTTTCCGGATCGACCTCGACCTCGCAGATGTAGCAGCCGGCCGGGAAGGTGAAATTCGACGGATCGTAGAACGCCGTCTCCTTCAATCCCGGCTCCATGCCTCCCGGCAGATTGTGGGCGGTGTAGGCGGCGAGCGCCATCTGGAACCACGGCACGTTCTTGTCGGTGCCGGCGACCTTCAGGGTGCCGTTCTCGATGATGATGTCGCCTTCGTCGGCCTCGAGCAGGTGTGCTGCGATCTTCTTGGCCTTGGCCTCGACCTTGTCGAGCGCCTTGACGATCGCCGACATGCCGACCGCACCCGAGCGCGAGCCATAGGTGCCCATGCCCATCTGCACCTTGTCGGTGTCGCCATGGACGATCGAGACGGAATCAAGCGGCACGCCGAAGCGCTCGTTGACCAGTTGCGCGAAGGTCGTCTCGTGGCCCTGGCCGTGGCTGTGCGAGCCGGTCAGCACCTCGATCGTGCCGACCGCATTGACGCGCACCTCGGCACTTTCCCAAAGGCCGACGCCGGCGCCTAGCGAACCAACCGCGGCAGATGGCGCGATGCCGCAGGCCTCGATGTAGCAGCTCATGCCGATGCCGCGCAGTAGGCCCTTCCTGGCGGCGGCGGCCTTGCGCTTGGCAAAGCCGGCATAGTCCGACGCCTTCATCGCCGCGTCGAGCGAAGCCGCATAGTCGCCAGCGTCATAGCACATGATGACCGGCGTCTGGTGCGGGAACGAGGTGACGAAGTTCTTGCGCCGCAACTCGGCCGGCGAGATGCCGAACTGGCGGGCCGCGGTCTCCATCATGCGTTCCATGACGAAGGTCGCTTCCGGCCGCCCTGCCCCGCGATAGGCATCGACGGGTGCTGTGTTGGTGTAGATTGCCTTCACATTGGCGTGGATGGCGGGGATGTTGTACTGGCCCGACAGCAGCGTCGCATAGAGGTAGGTCGGCGTTGCCGACGAGAACAGCGACATGTAGGCGCCGAGATTGGCTTGGGTCTCGACCTTCAGGCCAACAATCTTGTGGTCCTCGTCGAAGGCCATTTCGGCATGGGTGTGATGGTCGCGGCCATGTGCGTCGGTGAGGAAGCTTTCGGTGCGGTCGGCCACCCATTTGACCGGCACGCCGGTTTTCTTCGACGCCCACAGGCAGACGATCTCTTCGGGATAGATGTAGATCTTCGAGCCGAAGCCGCCGCCGACATCGGGCGCAATCACGCGCAGCTTGTTTTCCGGCGCGACGTTGTAGAAGGCGCTCATCACCAGCCGCGCCACATGCGGGTTCTGCGAGGTCGTCCAGCAGGTGTAGTGATCCTCCGCCTTGTCGTAGTGGCCAAGTGCGGCGCGCGGCTCCATGGCGTTGGGCACCAGCCGGTTGTTGATGATGTCCATCGTGACAACATGGGCTGCCTTCTTGAAGGCGGCCGCCGTATCGTCGGCATTGCCGATGTCCCAGTCGAAGATCAGATTGTTGTCAGCCTCGGGGTGGATCTGCGGCGCGCCCTTGTCCATCGCCTTGGAGGCATCGACGACGGCCTTCAGCTCCTTGTAGGTGATCTCGACCGCCTCGGCGGCGTCACGCGCCTGCCCCTTGGTCTCGGCCACCACGACCACGACGGCATCGCCGACATAACGGACCCGGTCGAAAGCCAGTGGCGACCACGCCCCCATCTTCATCGGCGAGCCATCCTTGGAGTGGATCATCCAGCCGCAGATGAGGTTGCCGATGCCGTCGGCCTTGAGTTCCTTGCCGGTCAGCACGCCGATGACGCCGGGCATGCCTTGCGCCTTCTTGACGTCGATCTTCTTGATCTGCGCATGCGCGTGCGGACTGCGCACGAAGGCGGCATGCTTCATGCCGGGAACCACCATGTCGTCGACATAACGGCCGGCGCCGGTGATGAATCGTTTGTCTTCCTTGCGCGCGACCCGAGCGCCAACACCTTCAATGCCCATCAGAAATTCCTCCCGAAATGCTGAAATAGCGAATAGTGAGTAGCGAATAGCGAGTGGTGGAGATCGAGAGCCGCGTTCAGTCAGTGGAATACTGGCTATTCGCTACTCACTTCATCTCACGCAGCCTGTTTCGCCTTGCCCTTCGCCACCTTGGACATCGTCTTCGATGCGGCGAGGATCGCCTTGACGATGTTGTGGTAGCCGGTGCAGCGGCAAATGTTGCCTTCGAGCTCGGCGCGCACCGTCGCCTCGTCGAGGCCTTCGGGGTGGCGACTGATCATGTCGGTCGCCGTCATGATCATGCCCGGCGTGCAGAAACCGCACTGCAGCCCGTGATGTTCCTTGAAGGCGGCCTGCGCCGGATGCAGGTCGGCGCCATTGGCCAGGCCCTCGATCGTCACCACGGTCGAGCCGGAGGCCTGTACCGCGAGCATCGAGCAGGATTTGACCGCCTTGCCGTCGACATGGACGACGCAGGCGCCGCATTGCGAGGTATCGCAGCCGACATGCGTTCCGGTAAGGCCGAGATTTTCCCGCAAGAAGTGAACCAGAAGCGTTCGGTCCTCGGCAGCACCGCTGACCCGTTTTCCGTTCACCATCAACGAAACGTCCGACATGAATCCTCCCTGGGTATCAACCTTGGTCATCACGCTGCCGATGCGGTGTTGGCGCTTCGGTCATGCGTTATTCGTACACTGCACAACGAACAAAAAACAGCACGTCGCAAACGCGGCACATTGTACTTTCGGTCATGGCCAATCCCAAACGTGCAATCCCGGTCGCCCCATTGCCAAACTACCGATTGGGGACAACAATGTTGGTCGACGCTCGCGCGCCCGACGCGCAAAAAAATGCGTCGGAGGAAGTGCGGAGAATATCGCTGGCCAGTTCACGGACGCGCTATGCATGCGGCCTGTCGGCGCTCACCACG
>NZ_RZQG01000384.1:0-5479 GCF_003998635.1 Mesorhizobium sp. M7D.F.Ca.US.004.03.1.1 | reverse complement strand
CGCTGGCACTGGCACGCCGCAAGCATCCGATGGGTCCCAATTCGCTCGACGCGCTCTGCCGGCGCTACGGCATCGACAACACAAGGCGCACCAAGCACGGCGCCCTGCTCGATTCCGAATTGCTGGCCGAGGTCTATATCGAGCTGATCGGCGGCAAGCAGGCGGCCCTCGTCCTCGACAGCGCCACCGCGCCGGCCCGGGGCAACGAGAATGTCCGCCAGATCGAAATTGTCATCAGCCAGCGGCCGGCACCCTTGCCGCCGCGCCTCACCGAAGCCGAGCGCGGCGCGCATGCCGGCATGGTCGCCACGCTTGGCGAAAAGGCACTGTGGCTGAAGGTTGTCGGGAACTAAAGTACGTTCCGTAGCGATCCTTCGCGCTGTCCCGTCGGCGTCTCAGCTATATCTCTCCGGCGCCCCCCAAAACAAAAACCCGACGCGAGGCCGGGTTTTTCACAATTCGTGGCTGGCAGGCCTCAGCTCACCTTGACCTTGGTGGCCGCCTGGTCTTCGGCCAGCTTCTGCTGGAACATCTGCGCGAAATCGATCGGGTCGAGCATCAGCGGCGGGAAGCCGCCGTTGCGGGTTGCCTCGGCTATGATCTGGCGGGCGAACGGGAACAAAAGGCGCGGGCATTCGATGAACAGGATCGGCAGCATGTGCTCCTGCGGGAAGCCGCTGATGGCGAACACGCCGCCATAGACCAGCTCGACATTGAACAGCACTTCCTGATCGAAGGACGCCTTGGCGTTCAGCGTCAGGTTGACGTCGAACTGCTTGTCGGAGAGCGGGTTGGCGTTGACGTTGACGTTGATGGCGATGCCGGGCGCCTTGTCGCGGCCACGCAGCGAATTCGGCGCGCCGGGGCTTTCGAAGGAAAGGTCCTTCACATACTGCGCCAGCACGTTGAGCGACGGCTGCGCCGCATTGCCGTTTCCGTTGGCTGCGCCGACCGGCGCGTCATCTTTGCTGGCCATAAGCCTTGTCCTCTTGCCTGGGCAGCGTCGCTGACCGAATTGAAATCGGGCGTTCGCTACCATGGCGGGGATGACAAGACAAGGTTTGCCGCCTTGCGGTAGTGGTAGCGCCACATTTGAATTTCCGCTTTCGGTCTTATGGCATCAAAGTGCTATTGTTCGCGTCGCCGAGGGTCCAGATGATCACACCTAAAAAATTGACGGCCAAGCTGCGGTCGGTACCTGAAGCCAAGTCCATCTTCGACAAGATGGCTGAGTTGCCCCTTTGGGATGCCGCATACCTTCTCCTGAGATCCGAATTTTTGCTCAATATGATTGAGTTCGATGCCAGACTTCGCAACGTGCCTTTCGTCGACGATCCTGCCGTGCCGGCTAAGCCGCTTATCGGCCCGCGCCGTACCATATTGAGATTCAACCCGCATGAAATGATGGTCCTTCGACTGAAGGCAGCCCACCCCAACGCAACCAACGCGCGTCTCCTGGAAGCCATCGAGGCAGCCCGCGAGTTGCAAAGCCAAAAAGCATGGAAACTGATGATGGACGCCGATTTCTCCAGGGCGCGCTCAGCGACCACTTTGCAAGAGGAATGGCCTGGTTTCGAACAGAAGACCTATGAGTTGGCCTATCATGATTTTCGAGTGGCGAACCGATGATGCTGCCTCTTGGAGGGCGGCGTCCCTACTCGTCCTTGAGGCGACGCCAGGGCGAGTTGTGGTCCGGACCGCGCGCATAGTCGTCGCTGCGCGAATAATCGCCGTCATCGAGGTCGATGGTCTTGTCGCGTTGCCGGCCGCGGAAGCCGCCGGTCGAGAAATTGGTGGCCAGCACGACGCGGCCCTTCAACGCCCGCCAGGCAAGGTCGCGGATCGGCGGCAGGAACAGCAGCAGGCCGATAATATCCGTGATGAAGCCGGGAATGATCAACAGGATCGCCGCCAGCACGATCATGGCGCCATGCGCCAGTTGCCGGCTTGGATCGCGGCCGGCGTCCATCTCGGTCCGGATCCGCGTCATGACGCTGAAACCCTGATGCCGGAGCAACAGCGCGCCGGCGATACCAGACGCCAGCACCAGGCCGACCGTCGCCAAGGCGCCGACCTGGCGTCCGACAACCACGAAGCCGGCGATTTCCAGCAGAGGAAGTGCCAGGAGAAAAAGCGGAAGGAACGGAATGCGCAAGTCTTGCCAACCTTTTTCGATCGTTTTGGCTGTTTCGATTGTTTTGGCCGTCGGCGAGCAATCGCCGCTGGCACTGAGGCTGTTAGATAGGTATGCCTGCCTTTGATTTGAATGATTGCGCCTTGCGTTCTATATGCTTTGAATGTTGAACGCTATGCGACCGCGGCCATTGGGCCTGACGGTCCGGCCACAAGGCAGGGATTGATTGGCGGAAGATATGGGATTCTTCGACTTCGGCACGATTTTCTTCCTGATTGCGGCGGTGGTCATCTTTTTCCAGCTGCGCAATGTGCTGGGCCGTCGTACCGGCAGCGAACGGCCGCCCTTCGATCCCTACACGGCGGCCCGCAGCGACAAGGATGCCGCGCAGAAATCCGAAAATGTCGTTTCGCTGCCGCGCAAGCGTCTGCCGGGTGAGCCGGCGGCGGCCGACACCTATGCGGCGATCGACGCTTTTGCCAAGCCCGACACCGACCTCAACAAGGGCCTGCGCACGATCAAAGACAACGACCCGTCCTTCGAGCCGAAGGGTTTTGTCGACGGCGCCAAGATGGCCTACGAGATGATCGTCATGGCCTATGCCGACGGCGACCGCAAAACGCTGAAGAACCTGTTGTCGCGCGAGGTTTTTGACGGCTTTGTCGCCGCGATTGGCGAGCGCGAGGCCAAGGCGGAAAAGATCCAGTCCTCCTTCGTCGGCATCGACAAGGCCGACATCGTCTCGGCCGAGATGAAGGGCGGCGAGGCGCATGTCACGCTGCGCATCATCAGCGAGCTCATTTCGGCGACCCGCGACAAGGCCGGCGCCGTCATCGACGGCGATCCGGAAACTGTCGCTGAGGTCAAGGATGTCTGGACCTTCGCCCGCGACACGCGCTCGCGCGATCCGAACTGGAAGCTCGTCGCCACCGAGGAAGAAGACTGAGTTCGGATACGCGGCGAGGCTCCGGTGTCGCTATCGTCCCTCTTTGTCGGAAAATCTTTCGCTGACCTCCCCGGCTGGGAGGACGACGACCATCTGGCGGCCTTCGAAGCCTTTCGCCGCTCGGCCTTTCATGTCCTGACCAGACCCTATCGCAGCGGTGCGCTCGGCGTCGACTTCGACGCCTTTGCCGAATCCTACGCCGAGGCCCGTTCCGTTTCGCCGACGAATCGGCCGCCATTTCTAGATCGAAAGGGAGCCCGGTCCTTCTTCGAGCGCCATTTTGTCCCGGCGCACATCCGCGCCGAGAATGGCGTCGCCGGCCTCGTCACCGGCTTCTACGAGCCCGTGGTCGAAGCCTCGCCGGTGCGAACGGGCCGTTTTTCGGTGCCGCTGCTGTCGCGCCCCGCCGATCTCGTCGATATCGACGACGCCAACCGGCCGTCTGGAATGGATTCGTATCTCGCTTTCGCGCGGCAGACGCCGGACGGGCCGGTCGCCTATTTCGATCGCGGCGCGATCGAGCGCGGCGCGCTTGATGGCAAGGGCCTGGAAATCGCCTGGCTGGCCGACAAGGTCGATGCCTTCTTCATTCACGTGCAAGGTGCTGCACGACTAAACATGACCGACGGCCGGCTTGCCCGCGTCACCTATGCCGCCAAATCCGGCCAGCGCTTTACCGGGCCCGGCAAGATCCTGAGCGAGATGGGCGAGATCCCGCTGACGGAGGTGACGATGCAGTCGATCCGCGCCTGGTTCAAGGCGCACCCCGACCGCATCGACGAGATCCTGTGGCAGAACCGCTCCTACATTTTCTTCCGCGAGGCCGATGTCGAGGACGCGGCCCTTGGCCCGATCGCCGCCGCCAAGGTGCCGCTGACACCGGGCCGCTCCATTGCCGTCGACCGCCTGCTGCACACATTCGGCACGCCGTTCTACATCGACGCCCCGACACTGACCGCTTTCGACGCAGAACCGTTCCGGCGCCTGATGATCGCGCAGGACACCGGTTCGGCCATCACCGGGCCGGCGCGGGGTGATCTCTTCGCCGGCTCCGGCGACGCGGCCGGCGAGATCGCCGGCGTGGTGCGCAATGCGGCCGATTTTTATGCGCTTGTGCCGCGCGTGCTCTTTCCGGGTGCGAATCGATGACCCGGCGCCCAGACAAATTGAGCGAAGACGACCGGGTTCTGTGGAACCTGGTCGCGCGCACGGCCAAGCCGCTCAAAGGCAGGACTGCAGTCGACGTCCCCGAAATTGCTGCCGAAGCCAAGCCAAGTCAGTCGCAGCCCGCGCTGGCCGCTACCAACGCCGCAGGGACCGCAAAGCCGAAGGCTCAGCATGTCACGCACCGCCTCGACGAGCCGACGCTGGATAAACTGTCGAAAGGCCGGCTGCCCATCGAGGGCCGCGTCGACCTGCACGGCATGACGCAGGACGAGGCCTATTCGCTGCTGTTTTCGTTCCTGCACCGGGCGCATGCCGGCGGCATCCGCTATGTCCTGGTCATCACCGGCAAGGGCTCGTCTTCCGGTGGCGATGGCGTCTTGCGGCGCGCCGTACCCGCCTGGCTGTCGACGCCTGCCTTCCGGCCGCTTGTCTCCAGCCACGACCATGCCGCGCGCAACCATGGCGGTTCGGGCGCGCTTTATATCCGGCTGCGGCGGGTGCGTTCATGACCCCGTTCGGCGAGAAGCTGCGGACGCTCAGAAGCGAACGCCGTGTCAGCCAGAAGGACATGGCGGCGGCGATCGGCGTCAGCGCCGCCTATCTGTCGGCGCTGGAACATGGCAGGCGCGGCGCGCCGACCTGGACGCTGATCCAGAAGATCATCGGCTATTTCAACATCATCTGGGACGACGCCGAGGAGCTGGCGCGGCTGGCCGAAGCCTCGCACCCGCGCGTCAAGCTCGACACGTCGGGTCTGAACCCGGCTGCCACCGAGCTGGCCAATCTCCTGGCCGAGAACATCGAAAAACTCGACGAAGCGGAGCTTCGCCGCATCACCGCATCGATCCGCGCGGCGCTCGGCCGGCGGCCATAACTCGCCGGCTCGTGCCAGGGGCCTGAGTTCCCCTAGTGGCGCCGGCGTTCACTTCACCTGAAGAGCCCGCCGGCGGTCAACAGTGATCATTTCTTGCCGGCCGTGCCGCCATTGTTTCCCCGGCCACCTTTGTCGCTATGGTCGTGGCCATTGTTTCCGCCGCCCAGGCAGTCCGACGCCCCGGCAGCGCTGCAACAACGGCCAGCCCAGAGGTCGTTGAGGTTGGTTTTGGCACAGCTGGTGGTCTGATCTGCCATAGCGGATCCGGCTAGGCTCGACACCGCGATAGCGGCGAGAAGGGTGTTTCGCAGAAAAGCAGTCATCTGAAGTCTCCATGGTTGGTTTCGGTTCACGGCCT